>CAKSDT010000019.1 GCA_934446135.1 uncultured Clostridia bacterium | reverse complement strand
ACTTTTAACTGCACAGGAATGTAATTCACCTGTTATTTTAGGTGTTTCGGAAGGTGCAGGAAAATATATGTGCGGATATACGACTGTAGTTGGAATGGTTAAAGGAATGATTAAAGAACTCGGAATTACAGTTCCGGTTGCTCTTCATCTTGACCACGGCAGTTACGAAGGTGCGTTAAAAACTATTGAAGCAGGTTTTTCATCCGTTATGTTTGACGGTTCTCACTATCCTATCAATGAAAATATCGAAAAGACAAAGGAAATAGTAAGGATTGCCCACGAAAAAGGAATTTCCGTTGAAGCAGAAGTTGGTGCAATAGGCGGAGAAGAAGACGGTGTTGTAGGCGGCGGTGAGGTTGCCGATCCGAAAGAATGTAAAATGATTGCAGATCTCGGTATTGACTTTTTAGCAGCAGGTATCGGAAATATTCACGGCAAGTATCCTGCAAACTGGAAAGGCCTTAACTTTGATGTTTTAAAAGAAATCGGAGAAATTACTTATCCTATGCCATTGGTACTTCACGGCGGAACAGGTATTCCAGCTGATATGATTAAAAAAGCAATTTCTTTAGGCGTTTCAAAAATAAATGTTAATACAGAATGTCAGTTGGCATTTGCCGCAGCAACAAGAAAATATGTTGAGGAAGGAAAAGACCTTGAAGGAAAAGGCTTTGACCCAAGAAAACTTCTTGCTCCCGGATTTGAAGCAATTAAAGCAACCGTTAAAGAAAAAATGGAACTTTTCGGTTCAATAAATAAAGCGTAATAAGAAAAGGAATTGGCGGTGTTTATGCACCGCCATATTTATATTATGGAAATAATAGCGAGAATCAAAAACGATTATAAAACAAAATTCGGAATACCAAGGCAGCCCGGTATAGTACAGGGTGTAGTTTCGAAAATTGTTTTTGAGGGAAAATACCGCGACAGGGAATATATAAGAGGAATTGAAGACTTTTCTCATTTGTGGCTTATATGGGGGTTTTCTGAAAATGACGGAAGGAAAGTAACTCCAACCGTAAGACCTCCGAAACTCGGCGGAAATGTAAGAAAAGGTGTTTTTGCAACCCGTTCTCCGTTCAGGCCAAACGGTTTGGGACTTTCTTCCGTTAAACTCATAAAAGTTTCGGACGGAAATCTTCTTGTTTCGGGTGCAGATCTTATGGATAATACGCCCATATATGATATAAAGCCATATCTTCCGTATACCGATTGTCATACGGACGCATTAGGCGGTTTTACCGAGGAGGCAGACTTTAGAGAACTTGAAGTTAAATTTGCAACAGATATTTCAGATCTTGATAAAAATTTTACAGAAAATCTTACCGAAATATTAAAAACGGATCCACGCCCCGGTTACCAGAAAAATGAAAAAATATATTCTTTTGAATTTTCGGATTACAGGATAAAATTTAAAGTTAACGGTTCTGTTCTTTTTGTTGTGGAAATTAAAAAAGTGGTTTAATATCTTTTATTACTGTAAGAGAGACTTTGTTTAAAGTGCGGAGAGGTGTTTTAACATCTCTTTTTTTGTTTTTAGAATTGAATATTTATACATTTTCTTTAACAAATTTGCAAAATAGGACCATTAAATTTTCACATATAAGAGATATTATTTAGACAGAGGGAGGAAAAAGATATGGCAATTGAAGTATTTAACAGATTTGAATACAAATATCTTGTAGATGAAAATCAGTAATTGATTATTTTTGCAAACTCCGGGGCAGATTCAGGATTGGGCAGTGACAAAGGCCCTGTTATAAACGGCGGATATGTTTTTGCTGCCGGTTCTGATATGGATATGGCATCGGAAAACAGCAGTCAGGTTACGCTTAATCTCTTATTTAATGAAAAAATGTCAAGTAAGGATTCAATTTCATTTGTTGACAGTGATAATAACATAGCTTTTTCATACAGCCCTCAAAATGATGAATTTTTGAGTAATATAGAAAGAAATTACAACGGTCTTGTAATAAGCAGTCCGGATTTTGAAAAGGATCAGACATATATGCTTTATAAAGGGAAAACTGAGGACTCGGACGGAATTGTTATGGCATACACCTCAGAGGGAAGAAACAGAAGAGGCAATATGAGATTTGAGGGGAACAGACCGGAAAACGGAGAAGAACCCGGCAAACCCAACAGTACGGAAATTCCGGAAAATCCGGACAGAAAAGAAATTCCCGGGAATCCGCCGCAGAATGACAGAAAAGTAAGGAACGATAATTCGGACTTCAAAAACAGGGAAGATTCCGATATGCCGCCTATGACTAATGAATCCGGGCCGATTATGGATAACCGTGCACCTGATGAACAGATTGAAAGTTCTAATGAAGCAAAGAGTGAGTTTACATTGAAAAACACTGTAAACACATTCGGAGGAATAACATCTGCCGCGGGCGAGGTCAGCAGCGAGACTCCCTTTCAAAATGACGAAAATCATAGCAATAGCAATATTTTTAACCGTTTGCGGATTTTTTTCAGTAAGGCATTTCAAAAATTACTTTTTGAAACAGTATAAAGATGAATAGAATGTAAATATTTTGCCGTGTCTTTTGATGCGGCAAATTTTCTTGCATAAAAGCAAAGTGTATGTTAGAATGTTTATAGGGCAGGATGATTCTCGGGAAAGGAGAAAGATATGAGTAGAATTATAATACCTTTATTAGCATTATTGATTATCGGCGTTTTGCTCACTGTTTTAACAAAGCACAAGACTGCAGGAAAGGTAATTTTGTCCGTCGGGGTATTTTTAGTCGGAGGTATGATATGGTTTTTCTCTGCAATTGAGTTGTTTTTTGCAAATTCTAATGCTGCTTTTTATATTGCAGCAATAAGTATATTTATAATTACCTCAGTTTTAGCAATTATACTTTTGCTGTTTAACAAAATGAATAAAAAGGCAGTATATATTCCGATTTTAAGCGTATTTATGCTCTGCATTGTATCGACGGGGGTATATTTTGGTTACGGAAAGTACATAGAAAATATTCCGAAAATCGGAGAGAAAAATGAAATTTTACCTGACTATGCTCCATACTACAGCAAATCAAAGGTTGCAATTTTAGACGGGGAAGCGACTCTTAGAATAGACCGGGATGTTCCGGTTATGGATGGAGCAACTGCACTCTATCCCATATATTCTGCTTTTGCAAGAGCGGTTTATCCAAAATCGTATTTAGATACGATTGTGCAGGAAGAAGAAGGAATGGGGCTAAGCTGCAGCACGAACGACTTTTTACAATGCACTACAACAACGGGTGCATATGAAGGTATTGTTACGGGAGATGCTGATATTATATTTGTCGGCGGCCCGTCTGAAGAACAAAAACAATTTGCTGAAGATAACAATGTTGAACTTGTATACACCCCGATTGGTAAAGAGGCATTTGTATTTTTTGTAAATAATAAAAACCCTATAGATGATATTAAACTTTCGGATATAAAAGGCATTTATTCGGGTAAGATTACCGATTGGTCGCAGCTTGGAATTAATAATTTCGGGAAAATAAAGGCATTTCAGCGTGACGAGGGCAGCGGAAGTCAGTCCGCACTTATAAGACTTATGGACGGTGAACCCGTCATAAATCCCCCCGAAGAAGATGTGGTAGACGGTATGGGCGGAATAATAACAAAAACTGCTGATTATAGGAATTTCAAAAACTCATTGGGATTTTCTTTCAGATTTTATTCGACCGAAATGGTTAAGAACGGAAAAATTAAACTTCTTAAAATAAACGGAGTTTATCCGGACAAGGAAAATATCGACAATGAGAAATACCCTATTACATCAAATTTCTATGCGGTAACAAGAAAAGATGCGTCTTATAACACAAAAAAACTTCTTGAGTGGATTTTATCCGAACAGGGACAAGAATTAATAGAAAAAACGGGTTATACACCAATTAAAGGAAAATAGGGAGGAGATTATGAGAATTTTAATGTTGATTTTGTCATTTATTACTCTGCTTTCCGGATGTCAGGCTGAAAGCATTGGAATAATTGGCGGAAGTGACGGACCGACCGCTGTTTATGTCACAGATGAAAATGATAAGTATGATAAAGACCCTGTAAGAATGGTAAGAATAGACGGCGGACTTTATTATGATACTGATAAAGAAAGTGAAATTACCGCAAGATGCGGAAATATGGACGGAGAATTTAAAAAAGCGGTAAAAGAATACGAAGTTCCTCAAAACGACGGCGAGAGCAATTTTTCTGACGGGAACTCCTATCAGATTTCGGGTGAAGATACAATAGAAATCATAATTGATGATGAATGGGAAATATTTGAAAAAATACCGCAGCCTGCAGATGAACTTGATTATAAGTATTGCTATGTTTTGGAAGGAAGACTTCCGAATGCAGAAGCTGACAGTAAGTATCTCGTTCTTGCAAATACAAAAGACATAACTTTTAATGATGTGTGGTATGTTTTCTTCGGTTCGGACCTTACTAAGATGAAAGATATATGTGCAATTCCAATTGTGGATAACTAAAAAAACGGCGGTTTTTATACCGCCGTTTTTTAATTTGCAGTCAGTTTACATTCATAGTTTATTGATGATACTATGCTTTCTTCTGAGACAGACTGAGGCATATCAATTATAAAAGTGTAGTCCGTTCCTTCACTTGTTTTTTTAATATAGCAATCGTGTACCAATACACCTTTTTGAGTTAGAAAATTTGTCATAAAATCCTGAAAACCGTTTTCACTGACATTGTTTATTACAAGTTTTTTTGGTTTTAAAGTTTTAAGCCAACTGAAATTTTTATGAAGCGTAATCTGAACTATAATTATTATAATTGTTGCAGCGATACCAACAATATACATTCCTGAGCCTATAGCAAGACCGACTCCCGAAGTTGCCCATATACCTGCTGCGGTTGTAAGTCCGGTTACGGTGTTTTTGTGCACAAATATCATCCCTGCACCCAAAAAGCCTATTCCGCTGACAACCTGTGCTGCAATTCTTGCACTGTCTGCACCTCTTACACCATCAGCACCAATCGGCATATCCGCAAAACTGTATTTTGAAATTATCATCATAAGTGCTGATGCACAGGCTACAACGCAGTGAGTCCTGACACCTGCTTCTTTAGCTCGGTTTTTTCTCTCAAGACCGATAAGTATTCCGCACATACAGGCAACAATCATTCTTAAAATGTACCAGATTTGCTGAGTATTAAAAAAAGCCATATATAATTCCCCCTGTAATGAACACCCGTAACCACTATATTTGCACCGAATACATCAGAAAGTACTATATCGCCGATTTCCGGTGTGCCTTTTACGGTTGTTTTATTAATTATTTTCATACATTCAAATACTTTGTCTTTCGGAATTGCTTTGTCTGTTTTAACGGGAATGGGTCTGCCTGAACCTGTCATTACCGTAGATGTTACTACTCTTTTCGGATTAGTACATTCATTTTGGGCATATTCCTTTCCTTTCGGACAAGTATTTCCTGTGATATCAGTAATTCCGTTTTCATCATATGTAACTGTTATGCTGCAGCCCATAGGGCAAACTATGCAAGTTAAGTTCCTTTTCATACATTTTCCTCCAGTTCAAAGAAAATTTCTTCAGAGTCGGGGACAGAACCTTTTTTAAGCACTATTCTTTCCATTTCTCCGGGGACTGCTTTTTTAAACTTTTTCTTGAAGATGATATTTTCGCCGTTTGTTACTTTCAGAGTCACATTTTCATATATGTTTCCAACCCTGAAAAATACCGGAATATCGTCTTTTTTCGATGTAATGGTCTGCGGAACGGTGTATCTTACTTTTCCGTCTGTTTTAATTTTTATGTTACATTCAGAAACAAAACTGCCTTTAATATATTCTGCTGCCGATTTTCCTGCAATTTCAGCTTCATCCGAAACAAAGTCAACAAGGTCGTGAACATGAAGAACATTTCCGCACGCAAATACACCTGGAACCGGAGTTTGTCTGTTTTGGTCAACCTCGGCACCGTTTGTTACACGGCTTAAATTTATTCCGGCATTTTTTGTAAGTTCATTTTCAGGTATAAGTCCCACAGACAACAAAAGTGTGTCGCACGGAATATAAAATTCTGTACCCTTTATTGGGTTCCTGCTTTGGTCAACTTTTGAAACTGTAACACCGGTTACCCTGTCTTTTCCCTTTATTTCTGTTACAGTGTGGCTTAAATAGAGCGGTATGTCAAAATCGTGAAGACATTGCTCAATATTTCTTGCAAGACCGCCGGAATATGGCATAACTTCTAAAACAGCCTTAACATTTGCACCCTCTAAGGTCATTCTTCTTGCCATAATAAGTCCTATGTCGCCCGAACCTAATATAACAACATTTTTCCCCGGCATAATACCTTTTATGTTTACAAGTTTTTGAGCAGTTCCGGCACTCAATATTCCTGATGGCCTGGTTCCTGCAATATTCAACGCACCTCTTGAACGCTCACGGCAACCCATTGCAAGAATAACGGCTTTTGCGTTTATTTCGAATATTCCGTCATCTTTATTTATGGCAGTGACTTTTTTATCTTCCGTAACATTTAAAACCATTGTATTTAACTTGTAGGGAATTTTGTATTCATTAACTTTTTTTTCATACTTATAGGCATATTCGGGACCGGTCAGTTCTTCGCCGAATTTATGAAGACCAAATCCGTTATGTATGCACTGCAAAAGAATACCGCCGAGGTTTTCGCCGCGTTCTAAAATAACAATGTCCTTTATTCCGCTTTCATAAGCTGCGATTGCTGCACTCATTCCGGCAGGACCTCCGCCTATTATCACTAAATCGGTCATCTTTTTTCCTCCTTTGTTTTTCCGAACCCTATTTTTGAGTTTCCGCCGCATTTTGTTACATCTTCAATCGGTATGCCAAGTTCTTTGGAAAGTATTTCGGCAACATATGGCATACAAAATCCGCCCTGACATCTTCCCATACCGCTCCTAGTTCTGCGTTTTACACCGTCAATATCCCTTGCACCGGGATTTTTTCTGATTGCGTCGGTAATTTCACCCATTGTAACACTTTCACATCTGCATATAACTTTACCGAATTCGGGGTTTTCTTTTATAATTTTGTTTTTTTCCTCAAAGGAAGCATTTTTAAAATATGAATCAGGTTTTCTTATAGGGTTAAATGACAGATTTTTTTCTTCTGTAATACCTTTTGATTTCAGCATATCCTTTATGTAAATAGCAATAGCCGGTGATGCGGAAAGTCCCGGTGATTCAATTCCGGCAGCATTTATAAATCTGTCTTTATAAAATTTTATTATAAAGTCTCCCGTATTTCCTACGGCTCTCAATCCCGAAAATGATGTTATTGTTTTTTCAAAAGGCGGATTGCCCAAAAATTTAACTGCCTGTGATTTGATACTTTCCAAGGCGTCTGCCGATGTACTTTTATCATCTTTATTTGAAATATCCTGTGCAGTAGGACCCATAATGAAATTTCCGTCTACTGTAGGAGAAACTAAAATACCCTTTCCCTTTTCTCCCGGTGTTTTGAATATTGTATGTGATGTCAAACTTCCTGCATCCTTATCAAGTAAGATATATTCGCCTTTTCTTGCATGAACTTTAAAGGAAGTATCACCTGCAAGACCGGCAATTGCATCCGAAAACACGCCTGCGGCATTTATTACATATTTGGCACAAACTTTTTCTGAGTGTGAAAATATTTCAAAATACTCTCCGTTGTCTTTTATATCTGTTACTTCAAAATTAAGTTTTAAATCCGCACCGTTATCCATAGCATTTCCCATTGCGGCGATGCAGAGTTTGTAAGGACATATTATTGCACTTGTGGGTGCATATAATGCACATTTTGCATCTTCGGAAATATTAGGTTCGATTTCTCTGAGTCTTTCCCTGCCTATAACTTCAATGCCGTCCACACCGTTTTTTTTGCCACGCTCATAAAGAGCGGTAATTGTATCTTTGTCGGAATCGTCAAAACCGATAACCAACGCACCGTTTTTTATGTATTTTACTCCAAGTTCTTTACAGACATTCTCCATAAGTTTTGAGCCCTCAACATTAAGTTTTGCTTTCAATGTTCCGGGCATAGCGTCAAATCCTGCGTGTACTATTGCGGAGTTTGCCTTTGTTGCACCGTTTGCAACATCATTTTCCTTTTCCAAAACACATACCTTAAAATTGTATTTTGTAAGTTCACGTGCTGTCATCGCACCTATGATACCTGCACCTATTATTGCTATATCGTACACTTTTTTCATCTCCGTAGATTAAATTTATAGTTTACTTTTTCTCAAAAATATTATATAATGATTGAGCAACAAAATTCAATAATGGCGGTAAAATAGCAAAATTTTATTATATTCTGATGAAAATGTGCAAAAACACGCAGAAATGAGGCGATTTAATTGTATAAGAGTGAAAGAGAAATTGAAATAATGAATTTGCTCAACCAAAAAAAATATGTAACAGTGGAATATCTTGCAAAAAAGATACATATAAGCCAGTCAAGCATAAGACGGGATTTAAAAAAACTTGAACTTGAAGGTCTTTTAACAAGAAGTTACGGGGGAGCGGAACTTAAAAACTCTGTAAACAAACAAATCCCATTTTATTTAAGAAGCCATAAAAATTCAAGAGAAAAAAATGCCGTTGCTTTAAAGGCAACATCGCTTGTTAAGCCGGGAGATGTTATTTTTCTTGACAGTTCGACAAGCACATATTTTATGGTCGAGCATTTGAAGGAAATTAAAGGAATAACAGTGGTAACAAACAGTCTTGCGAGTATGAATGCCTTTTCCGAGTATAATATAGAATCATATTTTACCGGAGGTCACTTAAACCCGGAAAACCGTTCTTGCTGCACAGGAGCACATACCGAAGAATTTATCGAATCAATACATGCAGATTTTTGCTTTTTTTCAGTCCAGTCACTTACTGCGGACGGCATCTTGTATGACTGTTTTGCGAATGAAATAATGCCCAGAAAACTAATGATAAGAAATTCTGAAAACAAAGTGTTTTTGTGCGATAACAGTAAGATAAATCAATTTTCTGCATACAAACTTTGTACGGCAGATGAACTAGACTATATAATAAGCGATATTGATATAAAGTGCTATCTGAATAAGGAATATAAAGACATAACTTTTCTTAAGGCTGATTAATATACTGTTTTTATTTTACATAGGATCTACACCCGTCATCTTTTTAATGACAGAAGTTGAAAATCAATCATTATCTGACATAACTAATGCTTGACAAGAACACGGATAATATGATATAATTTCCATGTAGTGGAGGACTTTTTGGGACTGACGGATAAGTGGAGTACCACATGGACCAGAAAGTTTTGATAGCCGACCGTCTGGGCATACTTATCAATTTGAGGATGAGTATGCCTTTTTTAATTTCGGAGGGGATAAAATGAAAAAAGTAGCAATAATTATGGGCAGCAGCAGTGATTTGCCAAAGGCAGAAAGAGCAATAAGCATATTAAAAGAGTTTGGAGTGCCGTTTGAAGTACATATTTTTTCGGCTCACCGCACACCTGAAATTGCAGCAAAGTTCAGTTGCAATTTGCGTGAAAGCGGGTTTGGTGCTGTGATAGCGGCTGCCGGGATGGCGGCACATCTTGCGGGAGCAATTGCGGCAAATACAACTTTGCCGGTTATAGGTATACCTATAAAATCAGGTGATTTAGGCGGTATTGACGCACTGCTTTCAACTGTACAGATGCCTTCGGGGATTCCTGTTGCAACTGTTGCGGTTGACGGTGCAGTTAATGCCGCTTTGTTATGCGTAGAAATATTGAGTGTATATGATGAATCTTTGGCAGAGAAACTCGATGCAAAACGCAAGGCAGATGCTGAAAATGTACTTGCAAAAAACCGTGAAATAGAAAAACAATATAATTAACGGAGGTATTTAAATGGAAAAGACAACTAAACTTTACGAGGGTAAGGCAAAAAGAGTTTATGGAACAACTGATCCGGAACTTGTGATTGTATCATATAAAGACGATGCAACCGCACTTGACGGACTGAAAAAAGGCACAATTGCCGGAAAAGGCGTTGTAAATACCAGAATGTCGAACTATCTTTGCCGCTTGCTTGAGAAAAACGGAATACCAACGCACTTTGTAGAAGAACTGAACGACCGTGAAACTGTTGTTAAAAAAGTTTCTATTGTTCCGCTTGAAGTAATAATCCGTAACATTTCAGCAGGCTCGTTTGCAAAGCGTTACGGTGTTGAGGAAGGAATTGTTTTTTCAGAACCTACAATAGAATTTTCATATAAAAATGATGATTTGCACGATCCTCTTATAAACTCATATCACGCAGTTGCATTGGGACTTGCGAAAAAAGAGGAAATTGAAAATATAAAGTCTTTGGCATTTAAAATTAACAGTATTTTAAAGGAATATTTTCTTACGCTTAATGTAAAACTTGTGGATTTTAAACTTGAATTCGGAAAAACTTCTGACGGGAAAATAATTCTTGCAGATGAGATTTCTCCGGATACCTGTCGTTTTTGGGATGCTGATACAAATGAAAAACTTGATAAGGATCGTTTCCGCCGTGATATGGGCGGAGTGGAAGATGCCTACAGTGAAATGATGAAAAGAGTTTTCGGAAAATAAAATTTGGAGGGGCAAATGGGCAATTTAAGAGAAGAATGCGGAGTTTTCGGGGTATATTCCGAAGAAACAAATGATGTTGCAAGAACTGTATACTACGGGTTGTTTGCACTCCAGCACCGCGGTCAGGAATCATGCGGAATAGTGGTAAACGATGACGGAGTTTTTAAGGATTTTAAGGACACGGGACTTGTAAATGATGTCTTTACGAGTGAAATAATAGAAAAACTCGGAGATGGGAATATGGCTGTAGGCCATACCCGTTACGGTACAACCGGATCAAACGGCAGAAGCAATGCACAGCCTATTGTGGTTAACCATATAAAAGGGAAAATGGCACTTGCACACAACGGAAATCTTATTAATTCGGATGAACTGAGGAAAGAACTTGAACTTGAAGGTTCAATTTTTCATACAACAAGTGCCACGGAGGTGATATCGTATATAATAACGAAAGAAAGGCTTACGGCACCGTCTGTAGAACAAGCTGTAAATGCGGCAATGAATAGAATTAAAGGTGCATATTCACTTGTTATTATGTCACCGTCAAAACTTATTGCGGTGCGTGATGAAAACGGATTCAGACCTCTTTGTTACGGCAAGACGGAAGACGGACGGTATATAGTTGCGTCGGAAAGTTGTGCAATTGATGCTGTAGGTGCGGTATTTGTAAGAGATATAAATCCTGGTGAAATAGTAATATTCGATAAAAACGGCGTAAGAAGTATTAAAGACCATTGCAAGAAGGTTCCGTGTTCGCTCTGCGTTTTTGAGTATATTTATTTTGCAAGACCTGATTCTGTGATAGACGGATGTTCGGTGCATACTGCAAGACAAAGAGCAGGAGCATTTCTTGCACTTGAACATCCTGTTCAGGCTGATGTTGTAATAGGAGTTCCCGATTCGGGGCTTGACGCTGCACTCGGATACTCAAAACAGTCGGGCATACCTTACGAAATAGGATTTATAAAGAATAAATATATAGGCAGAACATTTATAGCACCGGGGCAGAAAAGCCGGGAAGATAAAGTGAAAATAAAACTCAATCCGATAGCAGAAGTAATTAAGGGAAAGCGGATAGTTATGATAGATGATTCTATAGTTAGAGGGACAACCAGTGCCAGAATAGTAAAACTTCTGCGTGATGCCGGTGCCAAAGAAATTCATATGCGTGTTTCTGCACCGCCTTTTATGAACCCATGCTATTACGGTACTGATATTGATTCAAGGGAAAATCTTATAGCCTGCAGGCACACGGCAGATGAAATAGCAAAGATTATAGGTGTTGATTCACTGGGGTATTTAAGCGTCGAGAGTGTGAATAAAATTGCAAAAGGTGTTCATGGCACAGGCTATTGCACCGCTTGTTTTGACGGAAATTACCCGACAGAAGTGCCTAAGACACCTATGAAAAACAGATTCGAAACAAAAATTTCCAAAAGTAAGGAGAAATGCAATGAATAATTCACATTCAAAGGCTTATGCCGAAGCAGGTGTTGATATAACGGCAGGCTATAAATCGGTAGAACTTATGAAAAAGCATATTGCAAGAACAAAAACATCAGGCTGTCTTGATGATGTAGGCGGATTTGGAGGCTGTTTCGGTCTTGATCTTAACGGCATAAAAGACCCGGTTCTTGTTTCGGGTACCGACGGTGTAGGAACGAAAATAAGGCTTGCGATGATTCTTGATAAACATGACACAATAGGCATTGATTGTGTTGCAATGTGCGTAAATGATATAATTTGCTGCGGGGCGAGACCTCTGTTTTTCCTTGATTATATTGCCTGCGGTAAAAATTTTCCGGAAAAGATTGCTGAAATAGTAAGCGGTGTGGCTGAGGGTTGTGTAAGGGCAGGTTGTGCCCTTATAGGAGGAGAAACAGCGGAACATCCCGGACTTATGCCTGAGAGCGACTATGATCTCGCCGGATACTGCACCGGTATTGCGGATAAGAACAAAATGATTGATAAAGATACCGTGAAAGAGGGAGATACGGTTATTGCACTTGCATCTTCCGGAGTTCATTCTAACGGATTTTCGCTTGTTAGAAAGGTGTTTGATATTGAAAACTGCGATCTTCTTATGCCGCTTGATGAGTTGGAAGGAAAATCACTTGGTGAAACTTTGCTGGAACCTACAAAGATTTATGTGAAATCAATGCTTAAATTGTTTGAAAGCGTAAATGTAAAGGCAGTTTCACACATAACGGGCGGCGGCTTTTATGAGAACATCCCCCGCTCATTGCCCAGCGGTTTTTCCGTTAAAGTGAATAAACCGGCAATCAAGGTTTTACCCATATTTAATTATATTATGAAAAAGGGGAACATTTCAGAAAAGGATATGTTCAACACTTTTAATATGGGTGTCGGAATGAGCGTTGTTGTTTCAAAAGAGGATGAAGAAAAGACATTGGAAGTACTAAGAACTAACGGCGAGGATGCTTATGTTATCGGTACGGTTGTTAAATCCGGGGAGGGCGTTATAATTGAGTGATAAGGTAAACATTGCAGTTTTGGTGTCGGGAGGCGGAACAAATCTTCAGGCACTTATAGATGCCCAAAAAAGCGGAATTATAACCAGCGGCGAAATTAAACTTGTTATTTCGGGCAATAAAGATGCTTATGCACTTAAAAGGGCAGATGATGCCGGAATCAAAACTGCAGTATGCAACAGAAAAAAACTTTCTCAGAAAGAGTTTGAACAAAACATTTTAAAAGCACTTATGTCAGAAAACATTGAAGTTATAGTACTTGCCGGGTTTATGAGTATTTTAAGTGCGGACTTTGTGAAACAATACCCGGAGAGGATAATAAATGTTCATCCTTCGCTTATACCGTCTTTTTGCGGAAAGGGATTTTACGGACTTAAGGTGCATAAAGCAGCACTTGATTACGGAGTAAAGGTTACAGGGGCGACAGTGCACTTTGTAAATGAAATACCTGACGGCGGTAAAATTATAATGCAAAAGGCAGTTGATGTTGAAGAAAAAGATACACCCGAAACACTTCAAAAGCGTGTTATGGAAGGTGCTGAATGGGAAATACTCCCGAAATCCACGGAAAAAATTTGCAGACAGATAAAGGAGCAAAAAAATGAGTGTATATAAGATTAATAGAGTATCAGACATTTTAATTTCAAATGAATATGCAGGACGGGGAATTATTATAGGAACTACACCCGATGGGGAGAATGCAGTATGTGCATATTTTATTATGGGCAGAAGCCTTAACAGCCGTAACAGAATTTTTGTTAAAGACGGGGAAACTGTTAAAACCCAACCGTTTGATGTTTCAAAGGTAAGCGACCCGTCACTTATAATTTATAATGCAGTTCGGAAATCCGGGGGCAGTCTTATTGTTACAAACGGAGATCAGACAGATACAGTGTATGATTTGATGGGAAAAGGAAAAAGTTTTAAACAGGCACTTGAAACACGGTGTTTTGAACCCGATGCACCTAATTTTACTCCAAGAATAAGCGGAATACTGCATTTTGATGACCGATTCAATTATGAAATGAGCATATTAAAAAGCGTAGATGAAAACGGTTCGGATTGCTGCCGTTTTACATATAGTTATCCTGCAGTTTCGGGACTCGGACATTTTATACATACTTATAACTGTAACGGCGACCCGCTTCCAACATTTTGCGGCGAACCTCACAGAATCAGAACAGAAGACAATATGGAAGACTTTGCAAGTGAAGTTTGGAAAAGTCTTAATTTTGAAAATAAAATATCGCTTTATGTGAGATATACAAGTATTAAAACAGGTGAATATACCGATGTAATAATTAACAAAAATGAGGAGGACTGCAAATGAAAAGATTTGAATTGAAATATGGATGCAACCCTAACCAGAAACCGGCGGAAATTTATATGGAGAACGGCGGAGAACTGCCTATAAAGGTGTTAAACGGCAAACCCGGTTACATAAATTTTCTTGACGCCTTTAATTCGTGGCAGCTTGTAAAGGAGTTGAAAGAGGCTTTGGGTATAGCATCTGCGGCTTCTTTTAAACATGTAAGTCCTACAAGTGCAGCAATCGGTACACCGCTTCCGGAAAAACTCAAAAAGGCTTGTTTTGTTGATGATATAGAAGATTTGGACAGTTCGCCTTTAGCATGTGCTTATGCAAGAGCAAGAGGAACAGACCGTATGTGCTCATTCGGCGATTGGATTGCTCTTTCAGATGTATGCGATGTAAAAACTGCCAGGCTTATAGAGCGTGAAGTGTCTGACGGTATAATAGCACCGGGTTATGAGCCTGAGGCTCTTGAAATTTTAAAGTCAAAGCGTAAAGGCAGTTATAATATAGTGGAAATCGATCCCGATTACATACCGGAGCCTACAGAGAAAAAACAGGTTTTTGGTGTAACATTTAGGCAGGGAAGAAATGATGTTAAAATAGATAAATCTTTACTTCAAAATATAGTGACAGAAAATAGTAATATTCCGGAAAGTGCAAAAAATGACCTTGTTATATCACTTATAACACTTAAATACACCCAGTCAAATTCGGTTTGTTTTGCATATGACGGTCAGGCAATAGGTGTTGGGGCAGGCCAGCAGTCAAGAGTGCATTGCACAAGACTTGCAGGGTCTAAGGCAGATACATGGTTTTTAAGGCAGTATGACCGGGTGCTTAATCTTCCGTTTAAGCCCGATATGAAACGCCCCGATCGAGATAATGTTATAGACGGGTTTATAAACCGTAATGAAGAAGATGTTTGTGCGGAAGGAATATGGCAGAAGTATTTTACTGAACGCCCCGAACCGCTTACAGATGATGAAATTAAAAAGTATTTGTCCGGAATTTCGGGAGTATCTCTCGGATCGGATGCGTTTTTCCCATTTGATGATAATATAGAGCGTGCATACAGAAGCGGAGTTTCATATATTGCTGAACCGGGCGGTTCGATTCGTGACGGTATTGTGACAGATTGCTGCAACAAGTATGGCATAGCAATGGCATTTACAGGAGTAAGACTTTTCCATCACTAATAAGGAGTGTATCATATGAGAGTAATGGTAGTAGGCGGCGGCGGACGGGAACACGCTATTATTAAGAAGTTAAAGGAAAATAAAGAAATAACCCAAATTTATGCACTTCCCGGAAACGGCGGCATAGCAGAAGATGCTATATGTGTAGATATAGGTGCAAAAGATATAGAAAAACAGGTAGAATTTGCAGTTGAAAATAATATAGATTATGCAGTTGTAGCACCTGACGACCCGCTTTGTATGGGAGCGGTGGACGAACTTAAAAAGGCAGGAATACCTTGCTTCGGACCTGATAAAAAAGCGGCAGTTATTGAAGGCAGCAAAGTTTTTGCAAAGGGTCTTATGAAAAAATACGGAATACCGACGGCTGCTTATGAAGTTTTTGACAATGCCGGCGAAGCACTTTCGTATCTTGAAAAAGCATCCTTTCCGACAGTTATTAAGGCAGACGGACTTGCTCTCGGAAAAGGTGTTGTTATAGCCGAAACATTAAATGATGCAAGGTCTGCTGTGCAAGAGATAATGGAAAACAAAATTTTCGGCGAAAGCGGTAAACAAATTGTTATAGAAGAGTTCCTAACCGGACCTGAAGTTTCTGTGCTCTCCTTCACAGATGGGAAAACAATAATTCCTATGGTTTCATCAATGGACCATAAGCGTGCCTTAGACGGCGACAGGGGATTTAATACCGGCGGGATGGGGACTATAGCACCAAATCCGTATTACACACCTGAAATTTCAGAGTTTTGTATGGAAAAAATATTTTTGCCAACCATAAAGGCTATGAATGAAGAGGGGCGTACATTTAAAGGTTGTCTTTATTTCGGACTTATGCTGACCAAAAACGGTCCTAAAGTGATAGAATATAATTGCCGTTTCGGCGACCCTGAAACGCAGGTTGTTCTTCCGCTTTTAGAAAGCGACCTTTTTACGATTATGAATTCAGTAACAAACGGAACTTTGGCTGAAACGCAGGTAAAATTTAAAAACGGTGCTGCGGCTTGTGTTGTTATGGCATCGGGCGGATATCCCAAAGAATATGAAAAAGGTTTTGAAATTAAAATGGAGGACAGTGTTAAAGACAGTGTATTTGTTGCCGGTGCCGAAAAAAAAGACGGAAAACTTGTAACCTCAGGGGGCAGAGTTCTAGGTGTTACAGCAACTGCACCGACACTTAACGTGGCAATTGATTCAGCGTACGAAAAAGTCCGGAAAATTTCATTTAAAAACGCTTTTTACCGTAAAGATATAGGATTAAAGGCAGTTTGTGCCGGAAAGGAAAACTGATATGGTATACAGAATATTTGCCGAAAAGAAAAAGGAGTTTGCCTCGCAGTCAAATGCGTTGCTGTCTGACATAAATAATCTTTTACAAATTAAAAGTGTTACTTCGCTTCGTATTTTAAACCGTTACGATGCCGAAAATATAACACAGGAACTTTTTGATTATGCGGTAAAAACTGTATTTTCGGAACCCCAGCTTGATAATACATATGTATTGCCTGAATATGACGGTGCAACGGTTTTTGCAGTGGAGTATCTTCCGGGACAGTTTGACCAGCGTGCTGATTCGGCAGCACAGTGTATACAACTTATTTCGAAAGGAAACAGGCCTATTATCCGTACAGCAAAGGTTTATATGCTCTACGGTAATATCAGCAAATCAGAATTGGAAATCATAAAAAAATATGTTATAAATCCGGTTGAGTCAAGAGAGGCAACTCTTGAAAAACCTGAAACCTTAACTGTAAAATACAGCATTCCGACATCTGTTGATGTACTTGAGGGGTTTACAGAATTTAGTGAAACACAATTAACTGAGTTTATAAATAAATACGGTCTTGCGATGGATGCGGATGATATTAAATTCTGTCAGGACTATTTTAAGTCTGAAAACCGAAATCCTACAATAACTGAAATCAGAATGATAGATACTTACTGGTCGGATCACTGCAGACACACTACATTTATGACGAATATAGACAATGCGGTCTTTGAGGACAAGTTCATTCAAAGTGCATACGAGGATTACTTAAAAATCAGAAATGAACTGGGAAGAACCAAGCCTGTATGCCTTATGGATATTGCAACAGTTGCAGTTAAATATTTAAAATCAAAAGGATATCTTGATAAACTTGACGAATCTGAAGAAATAAATGCCTGCACAGTTAAAATCAAGGTAAATGTTGACGGAACTGATGAAGATTGGTTGCTTTTGTTTAAGAATGAAACACATAACCATCCTACAGAAATTGAGCCTTTCGGCGGTGCGGCAACCTGTATAGGCGGAGCAATAAGAGATCCTCTTTCAGGCAGAGCCTATGTTTACGGTGCAATGCGTGTTACGGGTGCGGGAAATCCGCTTAAAAATGTAAATGAAACGATGCCCGGAAAACTTCCGCAAAGAAAAATAGTAACCTCTGCTGCAGACGGATATTCATCTTACGGCAATCAAATAGGCGTTGCAACCGGGATTGTTGATGAGATATATCATGAGGGATATACCGCAAAGCGTATGGAAATAGGTGCGGTAATTGCGGCGGCACCGGCTTGTAATGTAAGACGGGAAGTTCCGTCTCCCGGCGATGTTGTGATACTTCTCGGCGGTTCTACAGGTCGTGACGGATGCGGAGGAGCAACCGGTTCTTCAAAGTCACACACCTTACAGTCGCTTGAAACCTGCGGAGCGGAAGTTCAGAAAGGAAACGCACCCGAGGAAAGAAAACTTCAAAGGCTTTTCAGAAACAGTAGAGCGTCCCGTATGATAAAACGCTGTAACGATTTTGGTGCCGGCGGTGTTTCGGTTGCAATAGGTGAACTTGCCGATGGACTTGAAATTAACCTTGACGCGGTACCCAAAAAGTATGACGGGCTTGACGGCACTGAACTTGCCATAAGCGAATCACAGGAAAGAATGGCGGTTGTTGTTTCACCCGAAGATACAAAAGAATTTTTAAAACTTGCTGATAGCGAAAATCTTCAGGCGGTTCCTGTTGCTTGTGTAAAAAAAGAGGCACGGCTTGTAATGAATTGGAAAGGCACCAAAATTGTTGATATAAGCCGTGAATTTTTAAATTCAAACGGAAGTCCGAAACATATAAAGGTTGCAGTTGGAAAATCAATGCCATATGAAAAAGATGTAGCCGGGGGATTTACCGAGAATTATCTTAAACTTGCGGATGACCTTAATGTGTGCTCAAAAAGAGGGCTTTCTGAACAGTTTGATTCTACAATCGGTGCCGGAACTGTGCTTATGCCGTTCGGCGGCAAAAACCAACTTACTCCCGTTCAGGCTATGGTTCAGAAAATATCGGTTGAAAAGAAGCATACTGAAGACTGCTCTGTTATGGCGTGGGGATATAATCCTTTTATTACAGAAAAAAGTCCCTATCACGGGGCATATCTTGCGGTTGTGGAATCAGTTTCAAAACTTGTTGCAACAGGTGCCGAGTATAAAGATGTTTATCTTACATTTCAGGAATATTTTGAACGCCTTAACAAGGATGAAAAGCGTTGGGGTAAACCGTTTGCAGCACTTCTGGGTGCATTAAAAGCACAGACGGAACTTAAAATTGCAGCAATAGGCGGAAAGGACTCAATGAGCGGAAGTTTTGAAAATTTAGATGTTCCTCCTACACTCGTTTCGTTTGCAGTTACAACAGACAAGGTTTACAATATAGTGTCTAATGAATTTAAGAGGGCGGGAAACAGGGTGGTACTTTTAGCACCGCATTACAATGAGGACAATCTTCCTGATACAGATTCGCTTTTAAAAGTATTTGACAAAGTAACAAGTTACTTACGCTCAGGGAGAGCAATTTCATGTTATACTCCGACATACGGAGGCATAGCGGAAGCCGTGATGAAAATGTGTTTTGGAAATTCGTTGGGATTTGAATTTAACTCTGAGTTGTCCGAAAAAAATATTTTCGGTTATTGTTACGGCGGCTTTTTGCTTGAAGTTAAAGAAGAAATCGATGACGCGATTGAACTGGGAAAAATAACCGGAGACGGTAAAATTACTTTTGGCAATGAAGAAATAGAACTTGACAGACTTCTTAAAATTTATGATAATAAACTTGAAAGTGTTTTCAACTGTAATAAGGAAAACCCCGAAACCGAAACTGAAACATTTTCTTATAAGACTGAAAGTTTTGCAGTTCCTGCAATAAAAACAGCCAAGCCTAAGGTACTTATACCGGTGTTTCCGGGTACGAACTGCGAATATGACAGTGCAAAGGCAATGCGTGATGCAGGTGCGGAGCCTGAAATATTTGTTATAAACAATCTTACGGCAGATAATGTTGCAAGAAGTGTTGAAAACTTTGCGGAAAGTATGAAAACTTCGCAGATAGTTTTTATTCCGGGCGGATTTTCGGGCGGTGACGAGCCGGACGGCAGCGGCAAGTTTATAACGGCCTTTTTCAGGAATGATGCGGTAAAAGAACAGGTTGCAAATTTGCTTGATAAAAGGGACGGTCTTATGTGCGGAATTTGCAACGGATTTCAGGCACTTATAAAACTCGGACTTGTACCGTTCGGCAAAATAACGGATACTGATGAAAACTGTCCGACATTGACTTATAATACTATAGCAAGACATCAGTCGAAAATAGTAAGAACAAGAATTGCATCAAATAAGTCTCCGTGGCTTTCGGAAACCGAAGTGGGCGAAATATTCAGTGTACCTGTTTCCCACGGAGAGGGAAGATTTACTGCCAGCCGTGAACTTATACACAAACTTGCAGAAAACGGTCAGATTGCAACTCAATATGTTGATGAAAACGGTTTGGCATCAAGCAGTATAAAATTTAATCCGAACGGGTCATATTATGCAGTAGAAGGCATAACTTCCCCGGATGGCAGAGTGTTTGGAAAGATGGGACATTCGGAAAGATACGCACCGGGACTTTATAAAAATGTTCCGGGAAATTATGACATTAAAATGTTTCGTTCGGCAGTGAAGTATTTTAAATAAGGAGAGTGTTTTATGGCATATTTGACAGATATTGAAATTGCGGGAAACTGTAAACTGAAACCTATAACGGAAATAGCCCAAAGAGCGGGGATAGATGAAAAATACATTGAGCAGTACGGAAAATACAAGGCAAAAATTGACCTTTCCGTTACAAAAGAGAATAATCGTAAAAACGGAAAACTTATACTTGTAACCGCAATAACTCCGACTCCCGCCGGCGAGGGGAAAACCACAACTACGATAGGTCTTGCAGACGGACTCAGCCGTATAGGTAAAAATGTTGTTGTAGCACTCCGCGAACCTTCTTTGGGTCCTGTATTCGGTATAAAAGGGGGGGCTGCCGGCGGCGGTTATGCCCAGGTAGTGCCTATGGAAGATATAAACCTTCACTTTACGGGTGACTTTCACGCAATAGGGGCTGCTAATAATTTGCTTGCCGCAATGCTTGACAATCACATAAAACAGGGAAATGAATTAAATATCGATACAAGCAAAATTACCTGGAAACGGTGTGTGGATATGAATGACCGCCAACTAAGATATGTTGTTGACGGACTCGGCGGTTCTGTAAACGGAGTGCCAAGGGAAGACGGCTTTGACATCACAGTTGCAAGTGAAATTATGGCGGTGCTTTGTCTTTCTGAATCAATAACCGATTTAAAACAAAGGCTTTCTCGGATAATTGTAGGTTATACTCATGATGATAAACCGGTAACCTGTGCGGACCTTAAGGCACAGGGAGCAATGGCAGCTCTTTTAAAAGACGCTTTAAAGCCTAATCTTGTTCAGACATTGGAGGGAACACCAGCACTTGTTCACGGCGGACCTTTTGCAAATATAGCACATGGGTGCAATTCCGTTACGGCAACAAAACTTGCCTTAAAACTGGGAGATTATGCTGTAACAGAAGCAGGATTCGGAGCGGATTTGGGTGCCGAGAAGTTTCTTGATATAAAATGCCGTGTTTCAGGTCTTACACCCGATGCTGTAGTTATGGTTGCAACGGTAAGGGCTCTTAAAATGCACGGAGGACTTGATAAAAAGAATCTTGACACTGAAGATATTGTTTCCCTCGAAAAAGGAATACCAAACCTTTTAAGACACATAAGAAATATTAAAAATGTTTACGGTCTTCCTTGTGTTGTTGCAATAAACCGTTTTCCCACGGATACAGATAAAGAAATAGAATTTATAATAAATAAATGTAAAAAACTCGGTGTTAATGTGGTTCTTTCAACAGTTTGGGCTGACGGCGGAAAAGGCGGGGAAGCACTTGCACACGAAGTTGTAAGACTTTGCAGTGAGGAAAAAGGAAACTTTACTTTCAGTTATCAACCTGAAGATACCATTGAAGAAAAAATTGAGGCTGTAGTTAAAAAAGTTTACGGCGGAGACGGAATTACAGTTATGCCGGCAGCAAAACAACAAATTGAGAAACTTACTGAATTGGGATTTGGTTCACTTCCTGTTTGTATTGCAAAAACCCAGTACAGTTTTTCGGATAATCCGTCTCTTCTCGGAGCACCTGACGGATTTACCGTTACGGTTAAAAATGTTAAAATTTCAGCCGGGGCAGGTTTTATAGTTGTACTGACAGGTGATATTATGACAATGCCGGGACTTCCCAAACGCCCGGCGGCAGAAAATATTGATGTTGACGAAAACGGTAAAATAACGGGGCTGTTTTGATTCAGTGTCTGCCGGTTTATCATAAAATAAGAAATTTATAAAAACCACACCTCAAAAAATCCAGTTTGAGGTGTGGTTTTTAGGGTTAACACTATAAAGTTTGATCTGACAAATTAAGTGTCTCACCGGGATTAATAGAAAAAGTTTTACCGGACACATCGAACCATAGTTTAATTCCTGATGGATTATTTATCAAATCTCCGGC
>CAKSDT010000018.1 GCA_934446135.1 uncultured Clostridia bacterium | reverse complement strand
TTTTACGCCTTTGTCGGTTTTCTTTCTCACAAAGAGTTCACGGTACAAAATATAATTAATTTGTTCCCCTTTAAATTCATCCGGGTTTTCTTTTTCATATGCTTTAAGTTCACCGTCCGACACATAACACGGTGCCTGAGTTCCCGAAGTCATAAATTTAAACAGTTCATCCTGTGCAAGAATCTTTTTTTGTATATCAGATGTTGACTTTGTAAAATCATTTCCCTCATCACCCAAAGTCTCATAAATTATGCCTTGTGAATTTGCCATTTGAACCGCAATTTCAATATCACAAAGTTTGTCAAAAGCATAATCCTTTGCAAAAGAAAATGCGTCTTTATCTTTAACCTTTCCTTTTTTGAAAAAGTCGTCCTGAGACAGTTTTCCGTCTGAATATGTTGAATAAACATAGTTTAAAACATCATCTAATACCGCCTTATAATCTTCAAGGTTCATCTCTGTTCCGTTTACCGAACCTATAACGATATCCTTATCTTCCTTTTCCTTACCGCACGAACATAAAAGCAAAGTGATTGCTATTAAAAGACATAATATCTTTTTCACTCCTGTTCATCTCCCTTTATCTTTAAAATTTCCGTTAAAATGTTTTTCAGGCTCTTACAGACTTTATACGGATTATTCTCCGGAATATTGTAAATAAATGAAATACTCTTGCCTGAATTAAGGTAACAATATTTTCCGTTTTCAGAAATATATTCCATAACAGACTCCATATCTGTTCTGTCTGTAAGCCTCATAACTACTGAAGCACCTTTTTGAACTATATCCCCTATTCCCAATTTCTCTGCCATATTTCTTATTAATGCACAATCAATAAGATTCAAAACAGATTTCGGCACATCACCAAATCTGTCTATAAGTTCATCTGTAACTGAAAGTGCATCTTCATTATTTTCGATAGATGCAATCGTTTTATAAACATCAATTCTCGTAATCTGATCTGTTATATATGACGAAGGTATATAAGAATCAACAGAAATATCTATTGTAAGCGGAAGTTCTTCCTCCGTTTCTTTTCCCTCTTTCAAACTTCTCACAGCATCATTTAAAAGTTTGCAATACATATCATAACCAACTTGATTTATATGTCCGTGCTGACTTTTGCCGAGCACACTTCCGGCACCTCTTATTTCAAGGTCACGCATTGCAATTTTAATACCGGAACCAAACTCCGTGTACTCTTTTATAGCCTTTAATCTTCTTTCCGCCGTTTCATCAAGAACTTTGTTTTTTCTTACAGTCAAGTAACAGTATGCAATTCTTGACGACCGTCCGACTCTTCCTCTTAACTGATAAAGTTGTGAAAGTCCGAATCTGTCCGAATCTTCAATAATCATAGTATTTATATTCGGAATATCAAGACCGGTTTCTATGATTGTTGTACAAACCAAAACATCATATTCTTTGTTCATTACATCAATCATTATTTTTTCAAGTTCACGCTCTGTCATTTTCCCATGGGCCACAACAAATCTGACATCCGGAAGCATTTTCTGAAGTTTTCTTACTGCAGAGTCTATTGTTTCAACTCTGTTATAGAGATAATAAACCTGACCGCCCCTTGCAACTTCTTTTTTTATTGCATTTTTAACTGCCTCGTCGTTATACTCCAATACATATGTCTGAACCGGATGCCTGTCTTTAGGCGGGTCATTTAAAACCGAAAAATCTCTTAACCCTGTCATTGCCATATTAAGTGTTCTCGGGATTGGCGTTGCCGTAAGAGTTAAAATGTCTATATTATTCTTATAGTGTTTTATTTTTTCTTTATGATTTACGCCGAATCTTTGTTCTTCGTCCACAATTAAAAGTCCCAAATCTTTAAATTTAACATCATCACTCAAAATCCTGTGAGTTCCTATAACTATATCAACTCTGCCGTTTTTGAGTTCCTCTATTATAGCATCCTGTTGTTTTTTTGTTCTGAATCTTGAAAGCATTTCAACCTTTACCGGAAAATCTTTCATTCTTTGGCAAAATGTTTCATAGTGCTGCCTTGCAAGAAGCGTTGTCGGCACAAGATATGCAACCTGTTTTGAATCCATAACTGCCTTAAATGCCGCACGGATAGCAACCTCTGTTTTTCCATATCCTACATCACCGCACAAAAGTCTGTCCATTGGGCGTTTTCTTTCCATATCTTTCTTAACTTGTTTTATTGCGGTAAGTTGGTCTTCCGTTTCATCATAAATAAACGTATTTTCAAAATCTGTCTGAAGTTCAGAATCAGGGGAATACTTAAAGCCTTCGGCGTTTTCTCTTTTTGCGTATAATTCAATAAGGTCTTTTGCCAAAACTTCAACACTCTTTTTAACTTTAGCCTTTGCTTTAGTCCACTCGCTCCCCCCGAGTTTATTAACCTTGATTCCTGTTTCTGCACCGATATATTTATTTATTATGTTTAACTGATTAACGGGAACATATAAAATATCCGCTCCCTTATACTGAATTTTAAGATAATCTTTTGTAACACCGTCAACACTTAATTGATGTATTCCCTTATAAACACCTATTCCGTGAACTTGATGAACAACATAGTCTCCGCTTTTTATATCGTTTATATCTCTTATATTGCTTTTTCGCTTGGGTCTTATTCTTCTCTTCTCTTTTACACCGCTTGCTGCCTGCTCATCCGAAATAAATGCCGTTTGCGTAAGCGGATACTCAAATCCCGCCGATATTTTGCCGGGAATAAGAAGAACTTCGCCTTCCTTCGCCAAAGCATCTTTATTGTCATTCCAAACCGCCGGAATATCATTCTCTGAAAATATTTCAAGCAATCTTTTTGCCGACTGTTCGTTTCCGCACGGAAAAACAATTTTGTATCTTTTAAGAAGATAAAACATAACATCTTCACATAAGAATTCTGTATTTCCGTTATACGACGGCATAGATTTAGTTACAAACGAAAAAATATCTTTTACAGGAAGTCCTTTATAATTATAAGAAAGTCCTGATAACCCTACTGTTAAAATATTACTGTATTTCTTTAAAAATTTATCATAAGTAATAAAATAATATTCCGGGTCATTTTCACCTGTATTAAAATTATATTCTCTTTTGATTGCAGATTTTATATTCTCTGTAAGTTCTGAAATTGCATTTTGTGCCGTTTCCTCAATTCGTTGAGGCTCATCAAGAAACAGGAAATATTTTTCGGCATAATCCAGTATAGAAACTTCCGACTTTTCGAATTTTTCATTTGCCGGAAGTACCAAAAACTCTTTTATATTTTCAACCGACCTTTGAGTAAGCGGGTCAAATGTCCTTATTGTATCTACGGTATCATCCCAAAACTCAACCCTGTACGGAAATTCGGATGCAAACGGGAAAATATCAAGTATTCCGCCCCTTACCGAAAATTGTCCCTTTGCAGTAACTTCATTTTCTCTGATATAACCTGTTTTTACCAGTTTTTCGGTTAATCTGTCAATTTCATATTCTTTGTTTTCCGCTATTTTTACCGCCGATTTTTTGTAATTTTCCTTTGACGGAATTTTCTGCAAAAGTGCCGTCGGAGTTGTGATTACGAACGCTTTTTTAGTATTCAGCAAAGCATTTACTGTTTCAAATCTCTTTTCTTCTGTTTCGTTGCTTCTTGCTTCTATGTTATAAAAAAGTATATCTTTTTCAGGATATACATAGACATTTTTTCCGGCAAAAAACAAGGCATCATCATATGCCTTTGAAACAGAAGATTCTTCCGGAACGACATAAATCATACCTTTATCAAATTTTTGGCATAAAGAAACCGCCAAATGCAATTTTTGCGATTCGGCAGTACCGGTGACTTTTACCGGTGTGATATTTTTTTTAAGTGTTTCACACAGTTTTGAAAACTGCTCCTGATCGTCAATTAAACTTAAGAAATTCATACCGTTCCTTTAATTAAAATCATTCATGGCCTTTTTAGAACCGTCTTTAATATAGACCTCAACAGCCTTTTCAACATCTGAGAGCAAATTAAAAAGTATTTCTTTATCCTCTTTTGAAAAATTACCGAGTACATAGTCCGCAAGGTCATAATTTTCAGGTTTTCCCCCGACTCCTATCTTAATTCTGCCAAAAACATCGGAATTAAGATTTAAAATTATTGATTTTATTCCGTTATGTCCGCCCGCACTTCCCTTTTCTCTTATTCTCATCTTTCCCACAGGCAAACTTATATCATCATATATTATTATTATATTTTCATTTGGGATTTTATACCACGAAGCAAGTTCCCGAACACTGTCGCCGCTTAAATTCATAAAAGTCTGGGGCTTGGCAAGTATTACCTTTTCACCTGCAATCCTTCCTTCTCCTATGAGTGCTTTACACTTTAGTTTTCCCACCGCTATATCTGTTTTCTGGGAAATGTAGTCTATTGCCGAAAATCCTATATTATGCCTTGTTGCAAAATATTTATCTCCCGGATTTCCGAGTCCTGCTATTAAATACATATTTTATCCTTTCATTTGATTACCGAAAGTATAATATCTGCGATTTTTTCCGCACTTTCAGAAGAACTGAATCCCGACTGACTGATTTTATACTTATCACGGTCTTTGTATGTGTTTAAAATTATTTCATAAAAATTTTGAGGTGTTAAACTTTCTTCCTCTACATATTCGGCATAACCTTGTTCTTTAAACGCTTTTGAATTATCTATTTGATCGCCTCTGCTGGCCCTTTTTGAAAGGGGAATAAGAAGCATTGGCTTATTAAGTGCAAGAAATTCAAAAATTGCTGTTGCCCCCGCACGGGATACAAAAAAATCCGTTGCTGCCATAACATCCGAAAGTTCTTTGTTTACATACTCATACTGGGCATATCCCGAAACATTGATAAGACTTTCATCAATATTTCCCTTTCCGCAAAGATGGCATATATCAAAAATTTCTGTTAATTTTGAAAGATTTGTCCTCAAAAGTCCGTTTAAATACTCCGATCCTAAACTTCCGCCCATAAGTGTAAGTACAGGTTTATCCCCTGAAAATCCCAAAAACTTAAGCCCGTTTTCACGGTTTCCGTTTAGCAGTTCCTCTCTTACCGGGAGTCCGGTATAAACGCTCTTATCCTGGGGCAAATGCTCACCGGTTTTCTTAAACGCATAACAGACCTTGTCTGCAAACGGAAGACAAAGTTTGTTTGCAAGTCCGGGTGTAATATCAGATTCGTGAAGCACCACAGGAATTCCCATTCTTTTAGCTGCCCAGACAACGGGACAGGAAACAAACCCGCCCTTACTGAAAACAACATCCGGCTTAATCTTCCTAAGTATCCTTTCTGCCCCAAAATATCCTTTAACAATTCTTCCGATGTCTTTAATATTCTGAAAATCTATATATCTTCTGAGTTTTCCTGCTTTTATTGTATAAAACGGCACATCGGTCTTAGATATAAGTGTATTTTCAATTCCCTCTGCCGTGCCTATGTAACTTATATCAAACCCTTTTTTCTTCAATATATCAAATAGAGCAATGTTTGGGGTAATATGTCCCGAAGTTCCGCCGCCTGTCATTACAATCTTCATAATTTCACAGTCCTTTCAATGCTCATTTTATTCAAAATCAGTAATTTTGTTATCTGTCTTTCGGTTTAACCCAACCTTCCTTATTCACCTGCCTTGCCCTTGCGATAGAAAAGGCATTATCGGGAATTTCATCGGTTATTGTCGAACCGGCCGCAATAAATGTATCATTTCCGACCTTTACAGGTGAAACAAGGTTTGTGTTGCATCCTACAAAAACATTGTCCCCTATTATTGTTTTGTGTTTCTTTATTCCGTCATAGTTAACAATAACTGTTCCGCAGCCGAAGTTTACATTCTTACCCACTTCAGCATCCCCTATATATGTTAAATGAGCAACCTTTGTTCCCTCATCAATTTTGGACTTTTTAACTTCAACGAAATCTCCGATTTTAACATTGTTTCCTATTTCTGAATCCGGTCTTATGTAGGCATAAGGTCCGACATTTACATTATCTCCCACTTTTGAACTTATTATAGTTGAAATTGCAATACTTACATTATTTCCTATTTCGGAGTCTTCAATCCTTGAATCCGATGTTATTTCACAGTCCTCGCCGATTATAGTGTTTCCCTTTATTACAACCCCGGGATAGATAACGGTGTCTTGTCCTATTCTTACATTCTCGCCGACATATGTGTTCTCCGGATTTATTATTGTAACTCCATCTTCCATCAATTTTCTGTTTATACGCATTCTGATACTTTTATCTGCCTCGGCAAGTTCAAAACGGTTATTGCATCCTGCAATTTCATTTTTGTTTTCAACAATAAATGCTCCTGCTTTTCCGCCCATCTTCTTAATTATTTCTATCGTATCAGTAAGATAATACTCACCCTGTGCATTATCATTTTTAACCAGTTTCAACGCGTTTAAAAGGTACTTTGTGTCAAAGAAATAAATTCCTGCATTGATTTCTTTTATTTTCAGTTGCTTTTCATTACAATCTTTATGTTCAACAATTTTTTCAAGTTCAGAACCCGAAATTACAAGTCTTCCGTAACCTGTAGGATCTTCAAAAGACGCACCGACAACTGTCACCTGACATTTTTCCGAATTGTGATAATTGAGCACTTTTTCTAAAGTTTCGCCGGTAATCTGAGGCATATCACCGTTTAAAACCACTGTTGTAGCTGCACCCGAATCAACAATAATGTCTTTTGCCATCATAACTGCATGTCCTGTTCCCTTTTGTTCTTCCTGAAACGCAAAATTAACTTTATTTCCGAGATAGTTGATTATATCTTCTTTTTTATGGCCTGCAATAACGGTTATTTTGTCATCCGTTATCCTGCTTCCGGCATCTATAACATAGTCTATCATAGGTTTAAACATAATTTTGTTTAAAACTTTCGCCGTTTTTGATTTCATTCTTTTGCCTTCGCCTGCCGCTAAAATTAAAACGCATACTTTTTCCATATCTATATTCCTTTCTTTTTCAGTTTCTGTCCAGCGATCTGTAACTTATTGCTTCAAAAATGTGTTTTGTTTTTATATTTTCACTGCCGTCAAGATCTGCTATAGTCCTCGAAACCTTTAAAATCCTGTCATATGCTCTTGCAGAAAGACCCAATGTATTAAATGCTTTTTTAAGTGCATTTGTTTCTTCCTCACCCAAAACACAGAATTTTTGTATCTGCGATGGCGTCATCATAGAATTTGAATATGTTTTGCTGCCTTCAAAACGCTTTCTTTGAATTTTTCTTGCCTCATTAACCCTTTTCCTTATTTCAGATGACGGTTCTTCGGGGGCTTTTGATTCAAAATCCTCAAAATCAACTGAAGGTACTCTAACCTGTATATCTATTCTGTCCATAACCGGACCGCTTATTTTGGAAATATAATTATGTCTTTGTGTTTCGGTACAGGTACATTCGTGTTTTATATCACCGTAATATCCGCATTTGCAAGGGTTCATTGCGGCAACAAGCATTAAATCCGATTGATAAACAGTTGTTCTTTGAACTCTTGAAACAGTTATTTTACCGTCCTCTATAGGCTGCCTCAAAATTTCAATAGCGTCTTTTTTAAATTCGGGAAATTCATCCAAAAATAGAACCCCGTTATGTGCAAGGCTGACCTCACCCGGTTTAGGTACTGTTCCGCCTCCCGCAAGGCCAACACTTGAAACTGTATGATGCGGACTCCTGAACGGCCTTTTTGTTATAAGAGGAGTGTCCTCAGACAAAAGACCCGCTATACTGTAAATTTTCGTAACTTCTAGACTTTCTTCAAGAGTAAGGTCAGGCAAAATTGTAGGAAGTCTTTTGGCAAGCATTGTTTTTCCTGAGCCGGGACTTCCCACCATAAGTATATTATGTCCTCCCGCTGCAGCAATTTCCATTGCCCTTTTTGCTGCTTTCTGACCTTTAACCTCTGAAAAATCCACATCATAATCGTATTTTGATTCAAAATACGCATTCATATCAAATTTTTCTTTTTCTATTAACTTTTCCCCTCTCAAATGATAAATCGCATCAGAAAGGGACTCACACGGGTACACTTCGACTCCGTCCGCAATGGCTGCTTCTTTTGCATTTTCCTTTGGAAGAAACAGTTTTTTTATTCCGTTATCTCCGGCACAGACAGCCGCAATAAGTGCACCTTTTATTTTCCTCAGTTTTCCTGAAAGCGACAACTCGCCTATAAACATACATTCTTTTATATCCGGAACAGAAATGTACCCTAAAGCACACATAAGACCTATTGCAATAGGGAAATCATAAAGGGTCCCCTCTTTTTTTAGGTCTGCCGGTGCAAGATTTACAACATATTGCTTTGCCGGAAGTTTTACCATATTGTTTTTAAGTGCCAATTTCACTCTTTCTTTACTCTCTTTGACTGCTGTATCCGCAAGACCTACAATATCAAAAGACGGAAGTCCGGGGGTCATATCAACCTCAACACGCACAAGCTCGCCTTCCGTTCCCAAAGCAGCACTGCTCAATATTTCAGAAAGCATTTTTTCCTCCTGTATAACCTACAAATGCCCGCTTTACAAAGCGGGCTGTTTTTCCTATTGATTAAATTTTCCCAAAACTTCGGCTGAAATATCCGAAAGTTTTTTTGATGCCTCTTCATCTGTTTTGCCTTTAACAAAAAAGTAAAACTTAATCTTAGGCTCGGTTCCCGACGGACGAACAATAAACTTAGAACCGTCTTTGTACTCAAATGAAAGAACTTCGGATTGAGGAAGTGTAAGTTTTTCTTCCGTATTGCTTTCAAAGTTCTTTTTAACGCCTGTTTTATAGTCGCTGAAAGACACTATTTCTGAATCTAAAACCTTACACGGTGGATCATTTCTTAGTTCTAGAACCATATCTTCAATTATTTTAGCACCCTGTATTCCCTCAAATGTAAGTGCCTTCTGACCTTCTTTATAATATCCGTGTTTCTTATATATCTCATTCATAGCATCATAAAGAGTCATATTTTTAGTCTGATAGCAGGCTGCCATTTCAACAATAAGCATTGTGGCAAGAACAGCGTCCTTATCCCTTGCGTAAGTACCGGCAAGATAACCGTAACTTTCTTCAAAACCGAAAACAAATCTGTTCTCTTCTCCCGTTTTTTCGAGGTTTTTAATAATTTCCCCTATAAACTTAAACCCGGTAAGAACATTTGAAATTTCAACACCGTAACTTTCACATACTTTAGCCGCAAGTTCTGTTGTAACTATAGTTTTAACAACAACGGGATTTTCGGGCAAAGTTCCTTTTTCCTTTTTCTGTGACAAAATATAATCCGTAAGCAAAACGCCAACCTGATTTCCCGAAAGCGGAACAAATTCGCCTTTATGGTCTTTTACCATAATTCCCACTCTGTCACCGTCCGGGTCTGTGCCGCATATAAAGTTGGCACCGACTTCATTTGCAAGTTCTATTGCATAAACAAAAACATCCGGATTTTCAGGATTTGGGGCTTTTACGGTAGAAAATTTAGGATCAGGTTCTTCCTGCTGAGATACCACATAAACATTTTCCGCACCTATCATTTTAAGTATTTTTCTTACCGGTATGTTTCCCGTTCCGTGAATCGGTGTATAAACAATTTTAAATTCATCGGAAATTTTTGATACAAGTTCGGAATTTATACTTATTGACTTGACATTTTCAAGATATACCTTATCAACCTGCTCACCGATCATTTCGATTAAACCTTTTGATACTGCCTGCATATAGTCCATAACATAAACATCTTTAAAAATATCGGTCCTGCTTATATAACCGAGTATCTTTTCAGCATCTGAAAGACTAACCTGAGCACCGTCTTCCCAATATACTTTATATCCGTTATATTTTGCCGGATTGTGGCTTGCAGTAACCATTATTCCCGCAATACAGTTTAAGTGCCTTACCGAAAATGAAAGTTCGGGAGTCGGCCTTAAAGAGTCAAAAAGATATGCCTTTATTCCGTTAGCAGCCAAAACTTTTGCTGCCTCTTTTGAAAATATATCGGAATAAAGTCTTGAATCATAAGAAATGACAACGCCTCTCTTTTTTGCTGCTTCACCCATTTCGGAAATGTAAGATGCAAGTCCCTGCGTTGCTTTTCTTACCGTGTATATGTTCATTCTGTTAGTACCGGCACCGATTATACCTCTTAAACCGCCTGTTCCGAACTCAAGTTCCTTGTAAAATCTTTCCTCTATTTCTTCTGCATCGCCGGATATAGCCTTTAATTCTTTTTTAGTATCTTCATCCACTACAGGATCTTCTATCCATCTTTTTAATAAAGTCTTTGAATCGCTCATAATTATGTTTCCTTTCCTGTAATCACCAAGCCATATTATTACTTAGTATATTATATATTATTCCAATTTACTCTTAAAGTCAAGGTTTTTCGCTTATATTTCACCATTTTTTGTATAAAACGGATAATTTTTGTGCAATATTAGGATACAGTATAAATTTAAAAGGAAGTTGGTTTATCTATGTTAAAAAAAGTAAAAAATAAAAGAATTATTGTTATCGACAGTGTCGATTCACCGTATTTCGAACGAGGAGTGCTGATTTTAAAAGATGCAGCAGTATACGAAGACGATAAAATAATGAACGAAGCCAACAAGATAATTACCCACTATGCAAAAAAATACGAACCAAAATATAAAAAGGGCCCTAATTTTTCCCTCTTCCTTGCATTTGGGGCTGCAATTATATCGATTATTGCACTATTAAACACAGTATTTGTCTAAAAATCAAAAAAAACTATTTACAAAAGGAAATTTTTGTGATATTATGATTTGTAGCGTTTACTGCGTTTCTCGGATTCTCCGACCATTGACGCAAGTAACACGCGATAATATTTTAATACGGAGGTATTTTCAATGGATAAGGAACTCAAACAACAGATTATTTCTGATGCTAAAATCCATGATACTGATACAGGTTCTCCTGAAGTTCAGATTGCAATTTTAACAAACAGAATTAATCACTTGAACGAACATCTTAAAAAGAACAAAAAAGACTTTCACTCAAGAAGAGGTCTTTTGATGATGGTTGGTAAGAGAAGAGGTCTTCTTTCGTATCTTCAGAAAAAAGATATCGAAAGATACAGAGCAATTATTGCCAAACTTGGTTTGAGAAAATAAAAAGACTTCGGGTATATGAAGAACATACGGGCTTCATATACCCCGTTTTTATTTTTTGACACTGAAATTTTATTATTCAGATAAAATCCGTAAATTTTGCGGCTTTTATCTGAGTAATAAAAAGATTAAATAATAATGTATGTCAGGTGGCATACGGCATAAGTGTTCACTTATGAGAAAGGTTGGTAAAAAATGTTCAGAACTTTTGAAACCACCTTAGCAGGCAGACCACTGGTTGTTGAAACCGGTAAAATGGCTGGTCTTGCTAACGGTGCTTGTTTGGTAAGATACGGTGATACTGTGGTTCTTGCAACCGCAACCGCATCAAATGCTCCGAGAGAAGGCGTTGATTTCTTCCCCTTAAGTGTTGATTACGAAGAAAAACTTTACGCAGTAGGAAAAATTCCCGGAAGTTTTATTAAGAGAGAGGGAAAACCTACAGAGTCTGCAATTCTTGCTTCAAGATGTATTGACAGACCTATGCGTCCGTTGTTTCCAAAAGATTTGAGGAACGATGTATCTATAGTAACAACAGTTATGAGTGTTGAGCAGGATAATTCGCCTGAAATCACCGCTATGGTAGGTGCTGCAACTGCAGTTGCAATTTCGGATATTCCGTTTAACGGACCTGTTGCAAGTGTTTCTGTAGGTCTTGTTAACGGCAAACCTGTTATAAATCCTACCGTTTCCGAAAGAGCCGAAAGCACCCTCGACCTTACACTTTCGGGAACACTCGAAAAAGTGGTTATGATTGAAGCCGGTGCAAAAGAAGTGCCCGAGGATTTAATGCTTGAAGCAATTCTGGCCGGTCATGAAGAGGTTAAAAAACTCTGCCGTTTCATTCAATCTATCGCAGATGAAATAGGAAAGAAAGAAAAAATTCAATATACTCCAATTGTTGTTGCGGATGATGTTTATGAGGCAACCAAAAATGCAGTTATAGAAAGAATAAAATGGGCTCTTGACACTGATGACAAGACTGTCCGAGACGAAAGACTTTCTGAAGTGACAAAAGAAGCACATGAAAAACTTGATTCGCAGTTTGAAGAAAGAGAAACTGAAATAGATGATGCTATTTACAAATTACAAAAATATGTAGTAATAAGATGGATTTTAGACGACGGTAAGCGTGTTGACGGAAGAAACCTCAACCAGATAAGACCTTTGTCGGCTGAAGTCGGACTTCTTCCGAGAGTTCACGGTTCGGGTATGTTTACAAGAGGACAAACTCAGGTTCTTACAGTTGCAACTTTAGGTGCAGTAAGTGAAAACCAGATTTTAGACGGAATTGATGAAAATGAAAGTAAAAGATATATGCACCAATACAATTTCCCATCATACTCAGTTGGTGAAACAAGACCTTCAAGAGGTCCGGGAAGAAGAGAAATCGGTCACGGTGCACTTGCAGAGCGTGCTCTTGTTCCGGTAATTCCTCCGGTTGATGAATTTCCTTATACAATAAGGCTCGTATCTGAAGTGTTGTCATCAAACGGTTCAACATCACAGGGTTCTATCTGCGGTTCAACCCTTGCACTTATGGATGCAGGTGTTCCGATTAAAGAACCTGTTGCCGGCATTTCCGTAGGTCTTGTAACCGAGGATGACAGATTCGTTACTATGCTTGATATTCAGGGTCTTGAGGATTTCTTTGGAGATATGGACTTTAAAGTTGGCGGAACGAAAAACGGAATCACGGCAATTCAGGTTGATATTAAGATTGACGGTCTTACAACAGATATCATCAAAGAAGCATTTGAAAAAACAAGAAAGGCAAGACTTTATATTTTAGATGAAGTTATGCTTAAAGCCATTCCGGAGCCAAGAAAGGAACTTTCACCGTATGCTCCGAAGATTATTCAGACAAAGATTCCTATTGAGAAAATCAAAGATGTTATCGGTTCGGGCGGCAAAACTATCCAAAAAATTATTGCTGACACAGGTGTGAAAATCGACATAGAGGAAGACGGTTCCGTTTACATTCTTACGAATGACAGCGAAGCAGCTCAGAAGGCTCTTGATACTGTACTCGGAATTGTTGAAGATCCTGAAGTAGGAAAAATTTACAAAGGCAAAGTTACAAAAATTATGGACTTTGGTGCTTTTGTTGAATTTCTGCCGGGAAGAGAAGGTCTTGTTCACATTTCAAAACTCGATCACAAGCGTGTTGAAAAGGTAACAGATATTGTTTCTGAGGGCGATGAAATAATGGTTAAACTTATTGAAATAGACAAGCAAGGCAGACTTAACCTTTCAAGAAAAGACGCACTTCCGAAACCGGAAACGGAAACTCCTAAAGAAGACTAAAACTAATCCCGGCGGTTAAACCGCCGGGATATTTTTTACTTAAGTTATCTTGGCAACTCGATTTTAGGGTTGTTCTGAGATTTTTTGTAAATAACGAATCTGTTTCCTATAACCTGAACAGGCTGTGCATCAACCCTCTCGCACAACTGACCGCATACTTCTCTGATATCCGAAAGTGAATTTTCAAGTACATGAATTTTTATAAGTTCGTTAGCCTCAAGTGCCTGTCTTATTTGTGTTAAAAAATTATAGTCAATTCCGTTTTTTCCTATCTGATATTTTGCATCTATAGAATTTGCAAGACCTCTTAAATACGCTCTCTGTTTGCCTGTCATTTTCATTCTCCTTTTTAATAATTAAGTCAATTGTATCACAAACTCTTAAAATTGGCAATTGAAAAAGCAATGTTTTTATGATAAAATGTAAAAAAAGAAAGGAAACCGATGAAAAATGAAAAAATTTATACAAGAATTTAAAGAATTTGCTGTAAAGGGAAATGTGTTTGATATGGCCGTCGGTGTAATAATAGGTTCTGCATTCGGGAAAATTGTTTCATCATTGGTGAGCGATATAATTATGCCGTTGTTTGGCTCTATAGGCGGTGCAAACTTCGAAAGTTACGCATTTAATCTTAACGGCTCGGAAATAAAATACGGACTTTTTGTACAAAATGTTGTTGACTTTTTAATCATTGCCCTCACTATATTTATAATAATCAAACTTCTTTCAAAACTCCATAAAAAAGAAGAACCTAAAGCGGAAACAGTTCCTGAAAAGCCTGAAGATATAAAACTTCTTGAACAGATATTAGAGGAACTTAAAAAATAAAGTTTAAGGGACTGCCAAAGCAGTCCCTTTAGCGTGTCGATAAACCTATTGACACGCGGGTAGACTTCGAAAAGGGAAGGTAAATTTGCCAAACATGATTCGTCGGCGTATGTGTGTATACGGTAGAATTTATGTTCGGCAAAAGCAAGCAAAAAACCTTGAACCCAACGGGGGTTAAAGTATTTTTATAATGCAGTTTAATTATTTTTGGACAGTGGTTACCCGTCAATTAATACGCTCGAATTATATACGGAAAAATGTATTGATATTTTTTAACTTGCGACCAGCCGACATTTTCGACAGTCTGAAGGGACTGCTTTGGCAGTCCCTTTTTTATTTTATATAATCTCTTTAAATTTTTCTACCCACATTTTTGCAATTACTTTATGACCTTCATTATTAGGATGAACACCGTCGCCTGAAAGCACTGCTCCGGGGTTTTCTTCAATATATTTATCAAGACCATTTTGAAGTTCAATATAAGGAAGGTTATATTTTTCGGCAATTCTCTTTGCTGCTTCGCCTCTTTTTACAACTTCATCTTTAAACTCAGCACCGTATTCTTCCCATCCGCATCCCGGAAGAAGATATGGAATTAAAATCATAACTTTTACGCCGGGAAGTTTTTCAAGAGTTCTTTTTATAAGCAAGTCATAAAACATTTCATAACTTTCCGCATCTACTCCGTTTTCTCCGTCGTATTCGTGCCAAACATCATTTACACCTATAAGTATACTTATAAAATCCGGTTTAATGTTAAGGCAATCCTTTTTCCATCTTGAAATAAGGTCCGTCACCCTGTTTCCCGAAATACCTTTGTTGATAAACTCATAATCATTAGGTTCCGCATTTAATATTCTTTTAACATCACGGGCATAACCATAGCCCAAATGTCTTTCATCCTCTCTGTTTCTTCCGGTATCTGTTATAGAATCACCTTGAAATAAAATTTTCATTTATATCGTTTCCTTTCTTATTTAACGGTTATCTCGCCGTTTGATTCATCAACTGTAATAACACTTCCAAAGCCCTTGTCGCCCTTTACTATCATATATGCTATTTTATCCGCCATAAGGTCTTTTACTGTCCTTTTTAATTCTCTTGCACCGTATTTATCACTATAGCCTTTTTGTGCCATAAACTTAATTGCATTTTCCGAAACAGATAATGTAATTCCTTTTTCAATAAGTGCCTTTTCATATTCTTTGACAGAAAGCATACATATTTTTTCAAAATCTTCCGGTTTCAATTTGTTAAACACAACTATCTTTTCTATTCTGTTTAAAAGTTCAGGCTTGAATATTTGTTTTAATTTTGCATTTGCGACATCTTTCTCATTTTCTTTTTCTGTAACAAATCCAAGGCTTTCAGGTCCAAATCCAATTCCGGCGTTTGAAGTTAAAACAATAACTGTGTTTTCAAAACTTACCACTCTGCCTTGTGAATCGGTAAGCCTTCCGTCATCTAATATTTGAAGAAGAATATTATACACATTAGGATGTGCCTTTTCTATTTCATCAAACAAAATCACGGAATACGGCTTTCTTCTTACTTTCTCTGTCAACTGACCTGCCTCATCATACCCTACATATCCCGGCGGAGAACCTATTAATTTTGAAACTGAATGCTGTTCCTGGTATTCCGTCATATCAAGTCTTATAAGATCATCCTGCGAACCGAAAAGTTCTTCTGCCATAACCTTTACAAATTCTGTTTTTCCGACACCCGTAGGTCCTACAAACAAAAATGATGCCGGACGGAGTTTTGGTTCAACCCCTGCTCTTTTTAAAACTATAGCATCTGCAACCGCTTTTGCAGCATGATCCTGACCTATTATTTTCTTTTCAAACGAAGTTGCGAGATTTACAAGTTTTTCGGATTCCTGCTGTGTAAGTTTCTTAACAGGAACATTTGTCCAAACCTCTACGACCTTTGCTACATCTTCAAATGTAATAGGAGTACTTTTGCACTCTTTTTCGGTTTTATCTATCTGATTGTTAATACGGCACTCTTCACTTTTAAGTTCTGCAAGTGCCTTAAAATCTTCTTCACTTTCAGAAGTATATTTCTCTTTTTCCGACTGAACTTTTTCAAGTTCTTCTTTTAGAAGAGTCAGTTTAACAAGGTTCTCATTTTTAAGATTTGCGGCGGAACCTGCTTCATCGATAACATCTATTGCCTTATCAGGCAAAAATCTGCCCTGAATGAATCTTTTTGAGAGCATAACAGTTTGTTTTATAACTTCGTCAGAAAGAATGATTTTATGGTGTTTTTCGTAGTAATCCTTTATGCCTTTTATAATTTCTATTGTTTCTTCAACTGTAGGCTCCTCAACTAAAACAGGTTGAAATCTTCTTTCGAGTGCAGCGTCTTTTTCAATATATTTCCTGTATTCCGAAAGAGTTGTTGCACCTATTACCTGAATCTCTCCCCTTGCAAGTGACGGCTTCAAAATATTTGCGGCATTAAGCGACCCGTCGGAAGAACCTCCGCCGACAATATTGTGAACTTCATCAATTACAAGAATCACATTTCCGTCTTTTTTAACTTCGTCAATAAGACCTTTAACCCTTGCTTCGAACTGACCCCTGAATTGCGTTCCTGCAACCAATGCAGTAAAATCAACAAGATAAACTTTTTTATCCAAAAGTTTTGCCGGAACTTTGTTTTCAACAATTTTAAGTGCCAATGCCTCTGCTATAGCAGTTTTGCCAACGCCGGGTTCACCTATTAATGCAGGGTTGTTTTTAGAACGCCTGTTCAAAATCTGAATTACTCTTGCAAGTTCTTTTTCTCTGCCTATAATTCTGTCTATCTCACCGTTTTCTGCTTTTTGATTAAGGTTTGTTCCGTATGTTTCAAGAAGACTTTTCTTTTTGCGTTTTTCTTTGGAAGACTCCTTTTTTGATGTCTTTTGGGAATGTTCTTCCTCAGACTGACCGTTAAGCGAACTTGCCATATCCATAAAATTCATACCGCCGAGTGTTGCAAGTTCTTCGGGCATCTCACCGTTTTCAACCATTTCCATCATAGAATCAAACTGATCCTCCATATTTTCGATATCATCTTCCGAAAGTCCCATTTTGCTTATCATATCATTAATAGGTCCTATTCCGAGTTCCCTCGCACACTTAAGGCAATATCCCTCATCATAAGTCTTACCGTTCTCAAGTTTTTTTACAAATATAACTGCACGGTTCTTTTGACATTTAGAACATAACATATATTTCCCTCCTTGCAGTTTAAAATTTCAATATATTATACATTAAAACCAAACTAATTTCAACAGTTATTTTTAAATTCCTTCACTTCTTGCAAGATAAAACAAATACTGCTGTGCAAATCCGGCGTATTTTCCGAATTTATTCTCTGCAAACTCCTGTGCTTTTTTAGGCGTTATATCTGAAAGTCCGTAGTAATGGGTAAGGACTTTCTTAATCCATACATCTGTGGGAAATGTTTCACCTCTTTTTGCCGCAAAAAGCAAAATACAGTCGGCAACTTTAGGTCCCACTCCCCTTATTTTTGATATTTCTTTTCTGGCGCTTAAAATATTGCCGTTTTTTATTATATTTATATCAATTTTTCCTGAAAAAATTTTGTTGGCCGCATCTATAATATAAGTGTCCCTGTATCCCGATCTTAAAAATGACAATTCTTCAGGTTTGACTTTTGCAAGTGTTTCAGCGTTCGGAAAAGTATAAAAGCCGTCTTTAATAGGTGTTCCGTATTTTTCACATAATTTTCCGATTATTCCCTTTATTCTTGGGATATTATTATTTTGTGATATTATAAACGAAACAACGGTTTCAAAAAAATCCTGATTTAAAATTCTTATTCCTTTTCCTTTTGAAACGGCACGCTCCATAACAGAATCCACACAAACTTTCTCTGTTATTTTTGAATAATCGGAATTCATATCAAAATAAGAGTTGAAAAGTTCGTCAGAACAATCGTAGTAAATATCATCCGCAGTTTGTTTTACGGTTACAACTTCATCACCCACAACTCCTGTATAACTTCCGTCCGGATTTTGCTCCCATCTGAAACACTGACCGCACTCTAATGTATCTTTCAGATTAAAAAATTCTTTATTCACATCAAATCACCTTATTATATTCTAATACATATCTTCAAGCATTTCAACCCAAATTTGACAAATTGGAAAAAAATATATATAATAAGTTCGTTACGGAGGTAGTTATATGAATATTAAAAAACTGTCCTGCCTGGTTTTGACACTTATTTTGTGTCTTGCAGGTACATCTTGCAAAAAAAGTGATGAAAGTGCAATAGAATATATTGCAAAACAGGCCGCTGTATCTTTAAGGTTTGACGGTGACCTGACAAATTCCGGCACTGCCGAAACTGAAATTAAAAGTTACGGTTCTCTCGCATACAAAGATAAGGGAATATTAAATCAGGCTCTTTCATTTAAAGACGGTTATCTTGAATTTTCAAATTCAACCGCACTTGCTTTTGATGATTCCTTTTCAGTTTCAATGTGGATAAAAGGAAATGATGTCGATGCTTGCGTTGACCCGATTTTATTCGGCAAAGCATCAAATTCGGACGAACTTACAGAGGGACCCCTATCAATAAGGTTTTATGACGGATACACTTATATCAAAACAGACCTGACATTTAAGTATGAGGACAACTCGTACAAGTCATATTCCTTCCATTCTGACAATGCCTTTTCAAGAGCAGACATAGCAAACTCATGGAACAACATTACAGTAGTTTTTGACAAAGATACTGTTTTATACTACTTAAACGGCGAGATTTTAAATCAGGAAAAACTTCCCGTTGAATATCAGGGATATTCAAAACTTGCAACAAATGACAAACCTTACTTTATAGGACGGGCTCCCATAGGAAATTACAACGGTTATATCGACGAATTCAAATTCTATAATTTTGCCATCACAAAAGAAGATGCAATGCTTATTTTTAAAGAAGGTATGCAGCAGCATACAAATCTTTTGACTCTTACCGTAGACAGTGATGAATACACACTTAATGACAAAAAAGGAAAGATGAAAGCAAAAGTTTTGTATGAACCTGAAAGTGAATGTTCACTTGTTCCGGCAAAAGATGTGATTTCTGTAATGGGCGGAACATACACATTTGACAAAGATGATGCAAACGGAAGAATAGACATCGATTACAACGGCAAAAAATACTCATTGTGGGTTATGGATACAAATGCCGCTGCTGATAAAACACATATTAAGCTTGACGCATATCCTTTAGTAAATGATGATAATGTAGTACTGATTCCAATTACATTTATTTCAAAACAGTTGGATGCAAACTTAAAATTTGACTCAGAAAAGAAAATTTATTCCATACAGTATTAAATTAAGACCGCCCTTTAAAATGGGCGGCTTTTTTGTGCATAAAAAAGGACCTTTTAAAAGGTCCTTTAAATTTTTATCAGTCACTCGAATAAGGCAAAAGTGCAATATGTCTTGCTCTTTTGATTGCTTCAGTAAGTTGTCTCTGATGCTTTGCACAAGTACCTGTAATTCTTCTGGGAAGAATTTTTGATCTTTCTGAAACAAATCTTCTAAGTTTTGCAGTATCTTTATAATCAATATGTTCTAATTTATCAACGCAGAACTGACATACTTTTTTCTTGGGTTTTCTGCCTCTCGGAGCTCTGTCTTTCATCATTTCTGACATAACTAACTACCTCCCTTTATTAAAATGGTAAATCATCATCGTCTTCCGACATTGTAAAGTCAGAAGTCGGATTAGGCTTTACTTCCTCAGCCTTGGGGGCATCGGGTTGCGAAACAGCAGCCTGATAATTAGAAGTATCTCTTCTGCTTTCAGCAAAATGAACTTCATCTGCAACGACTTCGGTAACATAATGTTTTTTACCTTCATTGTCGTCCCATGTTCTTGTCTGTATACTTCCGCAAAGTGCCAAAAGTTGACCCTTTGTAAAATATTTAGCAACAAACTCAGCAGTAGTTCTCCATGCAACAACATTTATGAAATCTGTCTGACGCTGCTCACCCTGTCTTGCGTAGTTTCTGTCAACCGCAACAGTAAACGAAACAACCGCAACATTTGACGGAGTATACTTAAGTTCGGGGTCTTTTGTTAAACGACCCATAAGAACAACTTTGTTAAGCATAGTAAAAAACCACCCTTCTTACGCTTCCTGATTGATAACGATGTATCTGAGGATGCCGTCGGTAATTCTAAACTGTCTGTTGAGTTCAACGATAAAATCTGTAGGAGCAGTAAATTCTACCAACACATAGTATCCTTCTGTTTCATCATCAATTTCATATGCAAGTCTTCTCTTACCCCAGTCATCAACTTTGGTAATTTCACCTGCTTCCGAAATTAATGATTTGAACTTTTCAACAAGAGCTGCAATTCCGTCTTCACCTTTGTTATTGTTAATGATGAAAATGGTTTCATATTTTCCGTTCTTAATCATTTCTCTACACCTCCCTCTGGACTTTTGACCTGCAAATTAATTACAGGTAAGGATAGTATTCAAATGAATACCAAAACATTATATTATAAACTTAATATTTTGTCAAGCCTTTTCGTATTTTGTTCTGAAAGAGTTTCCTATTTTTTCAATTTTATCAAGTGCCGCTCCGGCACCCAATGCCACACACGATATTGCATCCTGTGCAACCGTAACTTTTATACCTGTTTCTCTCTCAAGCAATCTGTCAAGACCGTAAATAAGACTGCCGCCTCCCGTAAGAACTATTCCTCTTGAACTGATATCTCCGATAAGTTCAGGAGGTGTCTGTTCCATAACTGTATGAATTGCTTCGCATATTTTGGTTACAGGTTCTTCAAACGCCTCCAGAGTTTCTTCCGATGTCACTGAAACCGTAACCGGAAGTCCTGTCGAAAGACTTCTTCCTCTCACATCTATTGAAACCGGTTCATCTCTGAAATAAACACTGCCTACTCTTTTTTTAATTTCCTCAGCCGTTCTTTCGCCTATAACCATCTGATATTTCTTTCTGATGTACTTGACTATAGCGTCATCAAACTTATCACCCGCAACTTTAATTGAACAACTTGACACAATACCTCCGAGTGAAACAACTGCAATATCCGACGTTCCGCCGCCTATATCTATAACCATTGAGCCGAAGGGTTTATTTATATCAATACCTGCCCCTATTGCCGCTGCAATTGGTTCTTCTATGATATGAACACTCCTGGCCCCTGCATTCATTGTGGCATCTATTACCGCTTTTTGTTCAACCTCGGTAACTCCGCTCGGAACACAGACAATAACTCTTGGTTTAAATATCTTAGATGTATTTACTTTTTCAAGAAAATATTTAAGCATTTTTTCAGTAGTTTCATAATCCGAAATAACACCGTCCTTTAACGGTCTTATCGCTGCTATTCCGACAGGCGTTCTTCCGAGCATAGCCTGTGCCTCAATTCCGACTTTTAAAACTTTTCCCGTATTTGTATCAACCGCAACAACAGACGGCTCGCGAAGAACAATGCCTTTGTCCTTGACATAAACAAGTACAGACGCCGTTCCCAAATCAATACCTATATCAGTTCCAAAGAAGAAAAAGTTTTTAAATTTTGAAAAATCAAATATCGCCATACAAGGATTAATTCTCCTTTCAATTATTTCCTACATTTAAGTATATCTAATATTTACAAAAATTGCAATAATATTTTTCAAATTATTGACTGAATATAGAAATAATGCTATACTTTATACGGTGATATAAATGAGTATTAGGGATAATTATACAGAAATAAAAAATGAATTAAACGGCAAAAATGTTAACCTTCTTGTTGTAAGCAAGTATCACACTCCCGAAGAAATTATGGAAGTTTATAACTTGGGCCAGCGTGAATTTGCTGAAAACAAAGTTCAGGATATGCTTAAAAAGCAGGAAATTCTGCCGAACGATATAAAATGGCACCTCATAGGGCATCTTCAGACAAATAAGGTTAAATATATAATAGGTAAAACTGTTCTTATACATTCATTGGATTCTGTTAAACTTGCACACGAAATTAACAAACATTCCGAAAAGGAAGGTATTGTCACCCATTGCCTTGTCCAGTTTAATTCAACCGGAATAGAAGACCGTTTCGGAGTTTCATTTGATGATGCCGATGCTTTTCTTGATGAAATGCAGCAGTTTAAAAATATCAAAATTGACGGATTTATGGGTATGGCACCTATAACTGACCATCCTGAAACTTATTTTAAGAAACTAAAGGAAGTTTTCGATAAATATAAGCATCGTTTTGATAATCCTATTCTTTCCATGGGTATGAGTTCCGACTATAAGCAGGCAATAGAAAACGGCTCCACGACAGTAAGGCTCGGAAGTATAATATTTAAGTAACAGAAACGGCAAGTCCCTTGGACTTGCCGTTTTTTATCA
>CAKSDT010000017.1 GCA_934446135.1 uncultured Clostridia bacterium | reverse complement strand
GGATTATTTATCAAATCTCCTGCAGCACTTTTGTTAATGCTTTTAAACGCTTTAACATAGTCATAAAGTTCAATACCGGTTGCATACCATACATCATTTCTGTTCCCGACAAGTTTGAAAAAATTCTCCATCATAGTCCAATGATTATACTTTTCGAGTTCCCAACTGTGTCCCCATACATAGAAAACAAAGCATCCTTCATAATTGTATGGTTCCCTTTCTGTAAATTCTTTTGCAAATTCCATTAACTTTGGATGGCTGTACTTACAGGTTGTTGGCATTGCAAGCCAGTTTTTAGGCGGAAATGTTTTTGTTATGCTTTCTGTTTGTTTTGTTGTTCTGGAATAACATACTCCGCAATTTTTTACAACGCTGATAACTTCATCATTGTAATCACCGTTAGCGTACGCCATGCCCCTTACTATTGTACCAAGTTTCCGTTCAAGATTTTTTCTGTCTTCAATAACTTCATTCACTGCTTCTGTCGGGGTGATTTCCCATAGAGAGGCATGCGTAAGACCGTGTATAGCAATTTCATGTCCCATACTGTGAATTTTTTTTAGTTCCGAAAGTTTAAGTGTACTGTGTACTTTGTCACGGTCCTCATATTTTGTTTCTTCGTCTGTATGAACAGCACTGCTGTTTATGTTGAATGTTCCTTTAATGCCATATTTGTTTAACAATTCTGAAAACTTTAAATCGGGGAACTTTCCATCATCAAAACTCAGCAGTAATGCTTTCTTTTTTCCGTTTGGAAATCTTATATTTGAAATCATAGTACTTCTCCTTTTTAGTGTATCAATTTATTGAAATCGGTACATCTGTATATTTTGAAATTTCATTTTTCCATCTTTCGGTTTCGTCTTTACTTGGTATGTTTGAATGCACTTTATATTGTTTTCCGAGGTTATTGTATTTTTGTTCACCAAAACTGTGATACGGTTCAATTTCAATTTTATTAATGTTACTGAAAGATGAGGCAAGTTTACCAATTCCCTTGAAATGGTCGTGTCTTGTATTGTACCCGGGAATAATTGGACACCGTAGTATTATTCTTTTTCCTATACTGTCGATTTTTTTAAGATTTTTTAATATTGAGTAATTATCAACCCCTGTAAATTTTTTATGAAGAACAGGATCGGTTTCCTTGAAGTCAAATAAATATAAGTCTGTATACTCCGATGTTTTAACAATCGATTCTTCCGAAGCAAATCCGCATGTTTCAATACATGTATGAATGTTATTTGCCTTAGAAATTCTCAAAATTTCAAGACAGAAATCAATTTGAAACAGAGGCTCGCCTCCTGACAATGTTATACCGCCGCCATTTTCATAAAAGGGGCTGTCTTCCAGTACTTTTGCAACGACATTTCTTGCAGAGATTTCATAACCGAATAAATCCAGACAACCACAGTTAGTACAACAGCACAATCCGCAATTAACACAGTTTTCACGAAGAAAAATATGTTTTCCGTTATTTATATTATGGCATTTGTTCGGACATAAGGGCACACATCTGCCGCAATTTATACATCTTTCAGAATAATAGGATAATTCACAGGAAATTTTTTGGGATTCCGGATTGTGGCACCAAATGCACTTTAAGGGACAACCTTTAAGAAAAACTGTTGTTCTGATTCCCGGACCGTCTTTAAGACAGCATTTTTGTATGTTGAAAATTTTTCCCATTATAAACCTCCTTATCAAAACAGGGTTCTTTGCATAATTTGTTCTTGTGTTACTTTGTTGAGATCAATAAACCTTGCGGAATATCCGCTCACTCTGACGATGAGGTTTCTATAATCTTCAGGGTGCTCTACGGCTTTTTCCAAATCTCCTTTTGAGAAACAGTTGACATTAAGTTGCTGCCCTCCCATTTTGAAGTAAGTGACAAACATATCTTTAATCTTATTCATATCTCCATGAATTGTTTCTCTTGAAATGTTCATGTTTGTAACATAACCACCATTGGCATTATGAGAACTTTTGGCGGCGGAAATCAGCATTGAAGTAAGTCCGTTTGTATCGGTTCCGGGAGTAGGAGAGTTTCCGAGTGACATTGGAGTTGCATTTTTTCTTCCGTCAGCACTTGCACATATATACGGACCTATATCTATACCACCGGGATTTACATTTGCTACGGTGTAATAATCAAGTTGGCTTTCTGCCCCAATTTTATGTGCAGTTTTGTTTATGAATTTTTCCAAACGCAGTTTTAATTCATCTGCTTCCGGATCATTATTTCCGTATTTTGGCATTTCAAGGAATCTTTTTCTGTCAGACTCATGACCTTCAAAATTCTTATCGAGTATATCTACAATTTCTGACAATGTATACTCTCTGTTTTCGTATACAAGTTTTTTTATAGCAATAAGACTGTTTGTAAGGTTAGTAATGCCAAAGCCTTCGGCATTTGCACCAAAGTATCTTATTCCGCCTTCAAAAATATTCTTTCCTCTTTTAATGCAATCTTCTGTTAACAGACTTTGCATTATTGCCCCGTATTCATTTGCGGTATAGTCTTTATTCCAAAGATGTATTTTAATATCCTTTTTCATTACATACTCAATTTCTTTATACAGTGCGGCCTCAAGTTTTTCATAAGTACTAAAATTGTTAATATTTCCCTCGTCTTCTCCCAATATGTATCCATCTGCTCCGTCTTTGCCGTTATGAAGCACTGCTTCAAAGATTTTTAGAAAGCGTACTGTTGAATTCGGCGAACCTGCACAGCAGCATTGAATAGTAAGTTCCCCGCATCCTAAAGGTGCATAGTTTACCGCATCGTCATAGGGAATATTCATACTTTCCATTACACCGGGTATAATTATATCATCATTATAAAGCGTAGGATATATACAGCCTTCGCCTATTGCCGTCAGTGCTTTTTCGAGTAGTTTGGGATTTTGGCCATCGTACCATCTGAGGGTTAAAACAGGCTTGGTATCATGAGTTTTGATTGTTGCGTCTATCGCATACAATGCAAATAAATCAGCATTTTTCTCATTTTTTCTGCCTTTTCCACCGATCAGAAGTCTTGAGTCAAAGGGACTGCCAAGGTGCGAAAGTGTTTTCCAAAAATGACACATTAAATCTGTTGCACTTTCTTTTGTGAGCGTACCGTTTTTTAAATCTTCTGCAAGAAAATCGCCAAGTACAATATCAAGCCTGCCGTAGTTTTGAGTTCTGCTTACCAGATTGTATATAAGTATAAGTTGCATAGCGTCATACAATGTTTCGGGCTTTGAAACTTTAAGTTTGGAAAGAGTTTTTGCACACCGTGAAAGATTTTTAATGTTTTCAATATCAGTTTCATTTTTTGCAAGTGTTTCTGCTTCTAAACGGAAATGATCGAATGTGTTACTTAAAATATTTATGCAAATCATAAGTGCGTCATAAAAATCAGACTTATCCGGATTTGAATTCCTGCAAAGTGATATTTCCTCCGCCAGTCCCGGTATGCCTAAACTTAAAAGTTTTTTGTAATCCGGCATAAGGCCGGCAATCCTTGTGTCATAGGAGCCGGACAGGATTCCTGCACCGGGCACTTTTATTTTGTTTTTTCTATAATAACCCTCATTGTCAAAAGACTCTCCTCGGGGAAATTGATAACGGTGAACATCGTCAGGGGAATTTCTCAGCAATTTAACAAAAGTTGACTCGTTTTTCCAATAATCTATAATTTCTTCAATTTCTTTTGCACGGTTCGGAAAATCTTTTTCCAGTTGGCGTACTTTTCCGACATCTCCCATCATATAACCGATTTGTGACATTGTATATGGAGCACAGTCTACAACAACATCAAAAGCACCGAGCACATCCGCACTGTCGCCAACGAAGTAATCGGTATTTGACATTGGTTTTATTGCGTGGGGATATATACATTCCAAAACTTTTGCTTCCCTAATTTGCGGTGAGGCATTAATGTATTTTTTATAGGTGTTTGTAAAGTTAATTGCAATATCAATGGATTTTTCATTCATATTTAATCTTCCTTTCATGAAACAGGCTTAATATTTCGGTAACCTGCGTTCAAGCACATTATATTAAAATTCAAGAACAAATCAATTTCAAACACGGACATTGTGTTATCAAAAACAGATAATATAAGTAAATATACCTTGCGTAATTTGTCATCAAAGTATATAATGACTTAAAACAAACAGGAAAGGGTGTGACTAAATTTGGCAGAGAACATTATTATACCCTATGAGGGCAGCGACGATATAAATATAAAATACAAAGAGTTTAACAATTGTTATTTGCAAAAGCATTGGCATAGGTTCTTTGAAATTGAATTTTTTCTGTCAGGAAACGGAATACACAATATTAACGGAAAACCCTATCCTATCAGGGCAGGAGAAATGCACCTGATGAAACTTACCGACATTCACGAATTTAATTTTGAAAACGACTGCAGGCTTTATGTGGTCCAATTTCCCGCAATATACCTTACTGAGGATATAAATTCTGTAATTTTAAATTGTGACAAGGATATGTTGGTATATTTTGAAAAAGAGGAATTTCAGAAGGCGGAATTTTTGTTCAAATTGCTTATGGAAGAGAAATTAAAAAGTGACTCTTACAATGACAAAATAATAAAAAGTGTGATTACATCACTTGTTCTTATGTTTTTCAGAAAACTTGATGTAGATGAAAAAAGCGTAAATTGTAAATCTGATAATAGGATGAACAGTATTATAACTTATATACAAAGCAACTTTCAAAATCAATTAAGTTTGGGTGAAGTTGCGGAAGAGTTTTATATGAACAGTGAATATTTTTCCAGATATTTTAAAAAGCATATGGGAATAAGCCTTAAAGAGTATCTCAGCGGAATACGTTTGGACTATGCTAAAAAATTAGTGTGTGATACACAGATGAAGGTTTTGGATATATGTATGACTTGTGGATATAATTCCATGACAACTTTTTTGAGAGATTTTGAAAACAGATATAAATGCACACCAAAGCAAATGAGAAATCATAAATATATAAGCGGTCAAAATATATTGGATTAAATGATTGGAGAAAAAAACAATGTTGATGAGCACATCAGAAAGTGTATACAACACAAAAGAGTATAATCGTTCGCGAAAAGCATATGTAATTCAATGCACAGTTGAATATTTTATAATGTTGATGGTTGCGGACGCATTTTTGGCAAATTTGTTATCGAATATGGGCATAAGTGATGCTTTGATTGGGATTATTTCATCTTTTATATCGTTTGCATTTTTGTTCCAGTTAATTTCAATATTTTTGGTCGGGAAAATCAAAAATACTAAAAAAACAGTAATACTATTCAATTGCCTGAGCCAGTTCTTTTTTATGGTAATGTACCTTGTACCTTTTATGCCACTGTCAAAGGGTGCAAAAACGGGACTTATAATATGTTTGATATTGCTTGCTTATATATTTAACTATATGGTAAGCGGTGTATTGTTTAAGTGGGCGAATTCTTTTGTTTCACCTACAAAACGAGCTGAATATTCTGCAGGAAAAGAAATGGTGTCACTGATTTCGGGAATAGTTTTTACCCTTGCCGTCGGATATGTTATTGATATGTTTAATGATGTGGGTAATGTTAATGGCGGTTTTTTGTTTACTGCCGTTGCTATGCTGATACTTAATATATGTAATTTTGTGAGTCTGATGCTGATAAAAAAAGACAGTGTTTCAATGGAAAAAGAAAATAGTGAAAAAAAGCCGGAATTTGCAGATGTGATTAAAAACACTTTTGGAAACAAAAATTTTGTAAATATTGTAATAATGACGGTAATGTGGTATTCGGCAAGATATATGCTGCTGGGTTTTATGGGTACATTTAAAACTAAGGACCTTGCAATAAGTGTCGGTATGGTTCAAGTGATTAATATTTTAGGGCAACTTGCAAGATTTATAATCTCGAAGCCGTTCGGACGATTTTCTGATAAAACATCATTTGCAACAGGTATAAAATGGGCATTTGTAATTGAGGCGGCAGCATATTTTGTTTGTATATTTACGGCGTCAAAAACATGGTGGTGTATTGTAATTTACACAGTATTGTATAATATAAGCATGGCAGGTTCGAACCAAAATTCATTTAATATTGTTTACAGTTATGTTGACAACAAGTACATTGTTCAGGCAATGGCAATTAAAAACAGCATTGCGGGAATATGCGGGTTTCTTATATCGTTGATTGGCAGTAAAATCTTATCAGCAATACAAAAAGGCGGAAACAGTATTTTTGGTATACATATTTACGGTCAGCAGTTTTTAGCCGCAATATCATTTATAATTCTTATGGTGACGGTGTCATATGTGCATTTCGTTATAGAAAAACAAAAAATAAAAATTCAGTGATCAAATATAAGAAATATGCAAAGGAGTTTAAAATGACAAAGATTTACGGGGAAACAATAAAAAATATGCCGTGGGAGGAAAAACCGGAAGGCTATAACGATTTATTTTGGAGAAGTAAAAAAAATCCAATTATAACCAAAAACCTGGTAAAAGGAGCAAGTACCGTACTAAACAGTTCGGCGGTGGTCTTTGGCGATGGATTTGCCGGTGTGTTCAGAGCTGATGACCGATCATATCATTCCGGACTTCATGTTGGATTCAGCAAAAATGGATATGATTGGGAAATATCAGATAAAGAAATAGAATTTGTAAGGACAAATGATGAAATTACCGAGTTTGCTCATGGATATGATCCGAGGGTTTGTAAAATTGACGATAAGTATTATATTGTGTGGTGTAACAAATTTACAGGAAAGGATAGTTCAAACTGGAGCCCGACAATAGGGTGTGCTTACACAAAAGATTTCAAAACATTTTATCAACTTGAGAACGCATTTTTGCCGGAAAACAGAAACGGTGTTTTGTTTCCAAGAAAGATAGATGGAAAATATATGATGCTTTCGAGACCTATACGGTCCGGGAATGTCGGAGATATATATTTGAGCCAAAGTAAAGATTTGGAATATTGGGGACGCCACAGATTGGTTATGGTACCTGAGTCAAACTGGGAGAGCAATAAGATCGGCGGAGGTCCTGTGCCTATAGAGATTGATGACGGTTGGCTTTTAATTTATCATGGCGTAATCAGTACTTGTAACGGACTTCGTTATATGGTCGGCGGTGCAATTCTTGATAGGGAAAAACCGTGGATTGTAAAGCACAGGTCGAATAAGTATCTCATGGCTCCCGAAGAACTTTATGAGCGTGTTGGTGATGTTGATAATGTCGTTTTTCCGTGTGCCACGCTTTGTGATGCCGAAACGGGTAGAATTGCTATGTACTACGGTGCGGCGGATACAGTTGTTGCCCTGGCATTTTCGTATGTTGATGATATTGTTAATTTCATTAAGGAAAACGATTTGTGTAAATGACAGAGTATAAGGAGTTTAATCATGCTTAGTGATATATCGTGGATTTCATCTAAAAATAACCATGACGGAAGTTTTTATTTCAGAAAAACATTTGAAATAATCCAAAAACCGGTAAAAGCAGTGCTTTATATATGTGCTTTGGGACTTGGTGTATGCAAGATAAACGGAGAAAATGTAACAGATGATGTATTTTCTACACCGTTTACAAAATATGACTCCAGGGTTTTATATCAAAGTTACGATGTGACAGAGCGTATAGCAGAGGGGAAGAACGCCATCTGTGTTCATGTTGGTAATGGTATGTATAACAATACTATGAAAACATGGAATGACTTTGCCCAGAGTTGGAGGGCACAACCAAAACTTGCGGCAAAATTAATTGTAACATATGATGATAGTTCTGAATTTGTATTGGAAACGGATGGGACATGGAAGTCCGCAGACGGGGAGTATACATACAATATGTCGAGAATCGGGGCAGTTTACGATGCGAGACTTAAAAAAACAAACTGTAGTACTCCGGAATTTGACGATACTGACTGGGAGACAGCACAAAAAACCCATGAGCCCGGCGGCATATTGTATCCGACCAAAATGCCTTCATGCAAGGTGTGTAAGGTCTTTAAGCCTGTTTCGCACAAGAATGGTATATATGATTTTGGGATTAATATGAGCGGTAGAGCAAGAATACGAATGACAGGAGAAGAGGGACAGATTGTAATATTGCGTTATGCCGAAGTTCTCGATGAAGAAGGAAATATAGATACACATAATACAAACCAATTTCATAATAGAGAAAATTCCCTGCTAAAGCATGAAGAAAAAATTATATGCAGCGGTAAAAAAGATGAATATGCGTCTGATTTTGTTTACTACGGATTCAGATATGTTAAGGTGGAGAATGAACCTGATGATTTTGAAATTTCCGCCGAGTTTATTCATACGGATTTTGAAACAGTAGGTACATTTTCGTGTGATGATGAGATGCTTAATAAGATTCATCGGGCGAGTGTTCAGGCAACATTGTCAAATTATATGGGAATTCCTAACGATTGTCCGCACAGAGAACAAAACGGATGGACCGGCGACGCTCTGTTTTCTGCAGAACAGGCACTTATGAATTTTGATATATCAGACTCATATAAAAAATGGCTGAGGGACATAGGCGATTGTCAAAGACCAAACGGTCAGATTCCCGGAATTGTTCCGACTTCAAACTGGGGATATAACTGGGGGAGCGGTCCTGCATGGGACAGTGCATTTATCCTTATCCCATGGTATATATACAGAAATACGGGAGATAAATCTATAATTGTTGAACTTTGGGACAAATTTGAACTGTATATGAATTATATGGAGAGAATGTCAGATAGTTATATAGCTGACTTCGGTTTAGGCGACTGGTGTTCATATAGGAAGGATTATATTTGTCCGACGAAGGTTACTGATACAGCCTATTTTTATGCTGATTGCGTTGCTATGTCAAAAATGGCAAAGGCAATCGGGAAAGACAGTCTGAAATATGATATTAAATCAATAAATGTAAAAAATGCGTGGCGTAAGGAATTTTTAAACGACCAAAGTTTAAGAAAGTGTAAGACATTTTATGCCTGTGCAATTTTTTACGGGCTTTTGGGAAAAAACGAAGTATCGGAATTTGCAAAACAACTTGCACAACTTGTTATAGAGGATGATTATCATATAGATTGCGGTGTGTTGGGAGTAAAATTCATTTTTACTGCTTTGGCAGAAAACGGATATAACGAAGTCTTGTATAGGGCTGTTACTAATCCCAAAATGCCGAGTTACGCATATTGGATAAACTGTGGAGCCACGACATTGTGTGAAACATGGGATATGAAATCGTCAAATAACCATCATATGTTCAGCGAGGTTGATAATTGGCTTTATAAGTATGTCGGCGGTATATGTTTAGAGGAAAGCGGTATAGTAATTGAACCGAAATTTCTCAGCGGTGTCAAAAACTTCAAAGCAACTTATAAAGATATATCGGTGGAAAGAAGAGAAGACATTCTGTTTGTAAAGGTACCGTGCAGTGCTACGCTTAAGTTGAACGGAAAAACGATAAGTATAACAAAAGGCGAAAACAGTTTCAGAATATAACTTATTATTTTGATTTGTGCCAAACCGGGAGGATAGTTATGGGTAGATTTGATGGAAAGATGAAGGCAGTAACTTTTAGTTATGATGATTGTACGGTTCAGGATATCAGGCTTGTTGAACTCTTTAATAAATATGGACTGAAAGCAACATTTAATGTGAATTCAGGATTGTTAGGTACAAAAAATGAACTTGTGAGAAAGGGCGTGAGGGTTTGCCATGATAAACTTTTCGCACAGGATTTACCAAAGATATACGCGGGACACGAGGTCGCAGTACATACACTTACGCATCCCGATTTACAGCAACTTGAAGACGCTGAGGTTGTAAAACAAGTTGAAGAAGACAGAAAGAATCTTGAAAAAATTATGGGTTATAAGATTTGCGGAATGGCCTATCCGTTCAGCAGGGAATATTCAGACAGACTTGCTGAAATCATCAAAACGCAAACAGAAATCAAGTACTCAAGAACAACAAACTCTACGTATAATTTTGACTTGCAGAACAATCTTTTTCAGTTTAATCCTACCATACATCATGATGACTTTGAAAACCTATTCAGGTTAGGCGAAGAGTTTGTAGAACTTAAGCCTGACACCCCGAAGTTGTTCTATATTTGGGGTCACAGTTTTGAGTTTGATATTTTAAATGATTGGGATAAGTTTGAATGTTTTTTGAAACTCATAAGCGGGAAAAATGACATTTTTTATGGTACAAACAGAGAAGTTTTGATTTGAATTTGTAATGGTGGTAATTTGTTTCTAAAGTGACCGAAAAAAGAGGACCGTTTGAGGTCCTCTTTAATTATAATAACGCACAACTTAATTTTATAAGTTAAGAACTTATCATATGAATTTTAAAGGTAACTGTCATTCATGCAAACTTCACGCAATACAAACACGCTTGTTTTTTATCTTTCGGGTACAAACATCATAATAAAACTGACTAATAATAAAATGCAACACAGCCAAATTGCTTTATAGCCCAACGCAAGCGTTAAAATACTGCCAAGTCCGGCACCGAACCCAAACACCAAAATTACGCCGAAATAGGTGAGTGCCTTCCGCATGATTTTTTTGTCCCGCACACGAAAATAAGCACACAATGCTTCAGTTCCTGCCCTTAAATTACCTATGCACATTGTGCTTGCATAAGCATGACCACGCACTTTATGGAATGTTTGCACCTGCATAGCACATACAAACGATACTAAGGCGTTGGCAAGCGGTTCTGCCGTATGGGGCAAAAATCCGACAGCAAAGAGCAAAACTATCTCGCAAAGAAGAATAATTTGTCTCCAGTGAATTTTTTCGTAGGTTTTCAACCGCATATGAATACATTCTGCAATGGTTGTACCGATTAGAAAGAAAATAACCGGGACTGTATATTTAAGCACCATCGGCCATTCACGCTGAAACAGTGCAGTGCTTAAAAGCACAATATTACCCGTTTGTGCGTTGGCAAATACCTCACCGCGGCATGTATATGTATAAGCGTCCTGAACCCCTCCTGATAAAATAATAAAAATCGCTGCCCTGAAACTGTCCGACATTTGTCCGTGAAACGGTTTAACGCTCCTCATTATGTTTCCTCTTTTCCGGGAATGTGAATACAAACGCCGTATAGGCAAGCATATATCCCAGTGCATACATAATTATAGAGGAAGGATTGCCTTTTGAAAAGCATTTTGCGACAGCACCGAGTGCAAAACCGACGGCAAATGTCCCTGATGCAAGACGGTAATTCTTTTTTTTACAATCCTGGGTTTTAAGAAGATGTAAAACAAGAAATAGCATTGCTACGTCAAGAAACACATTCATAATAATTTCCAATACCGATTGCATTTTTATGACCTCACTTTCATAATTTTCATATATTTGTTAAGTCCTGCACCGCATCACTCCTTGACTTTCTCTGACGGATATATTATAAGGCAAATTAATGTATGTGTAAAATATATGTTTGATATATTAATAATGTCTTTGTGACATATATAATGAAAGGAAATAAAAATGTATATAAGTTATGATTATTACCGCGTGTTTTACTATGTTGCCAAGTACGGAAATTTGTCACAGGCGGCAAAGTTCTTGTTAAACAATCAGCCTAATATGACACGAACTATAAAAAAATTGGAGTATGAACTCGGCTGTCCGCTGTTTTTACGCTCGAAAAAAGGAATGAAATTGACTCCGGAGGGTGAAAGGCTGTATGAACATATTCAAATTGCCATTAAACATATTGATGCCGGCGAATCGGAACTGACTGAAAACCGCAACTTACAAAACGGTACGGTATATATTGCTGCCAGTGAAGTGGCACTGCGGTGCTTACTTCTGCCTGTTCTGAAAAAATATCGCATTTTGTATCCGGGTGTTCATATCTGCGTAAGTAACCACTCTACGCCGCAGGCAATCGGCACACTTAAAGACGGTTCTGCTGATATTGCAGTTGTAACCACACCCACCATACATACCGCCTCGCTTGCAGAAACGGTTGTCAGATCAATTACCGAAGTCGCCGTTTGCTCGCCGTATTTTAAAGAACTTGCGGGCAGACGGGTATCTCTTTCTGAATTGACAAAATTTCCGCTGATTTCACTTGGCAAAGACACAAAATCCTTTGAATTTTATTCTTCACTGTTTGCAGCCCACGGATTTCCTTACAAACCGTGTATCGAAGCATTCACGGCAGATCAGATTTTACCTATGGTCGAAGCCGATCTTGGTATAGGCTTTGTTCCGGAGGAATTTATAAGAGACGGTAACAATATTTGCCGCATCAGTGTTGAAGAAAAAATTCCAAAACGAAATATTGTCATCATAAAAAGAAAAGAGCAGCCAATGAGTGTGGCTGCCAAAGAACTTGAGCGAATGATTAGGGAATGTACGGAAATGTAATTTTTAAAGTCGGTGAGACAGACAAACAGCCAACCGCCGACAAATGTGTATACTTAAAGAGGACCCGTAAGCGGTCCTCTTTAAGTATAAAAAATTAAAAATCATAGGAATCTATTACAGGGAATTTAAGGGTAACTGTTGTTCCTACTTCCTCCTCAGAAGAAATTTTTCCGATAAAGTTTTTGTCAAAAAGAAGCCTGTATCTCAGACAAACATTCAAAAGTCCTATATGATTGCTGTCTACTGAAGTGTTATTTTCAATCTGACTGTTAAGCATTTCTAATTTTAAGGGGTCAATAGTAACACCGTTGTTACTGATTTTTATTTCCAAATAATTATCTTCTTTCCTTGTGGAAATCTTTATTGTGTTTTCAGTGTTATCCATATTAACAAAACCGTGCATTATAGCATTTTCGACAATAGGCTGAAGAGAAAATTTAACAATGTAGAGTTTTGTTGTGCCGGGGTCTATATCCCAAATTATGTTAAAATCGTTTTCATATTTTATGCTTTGTAACTCAATATACTTTTTGACATACAAAATTTCATTTTCAACAGGTACAAGATATTCTTTTGTTTTTAGAATGTATCTTAAAATGTCTGACGTTAATATTGCAATTTTGCTGATAGGATACTTTTCCTTATGTTCGGAACGGTCCAAAAGGCTGATAAGATTTAGTGTATTAAACAAGAAATGTGGGTTGATTTGTTCCTGAAGAGCCATAACCTGTGATTTTTTAAGTTTAGAAAGTTGCAATGCAAGTTGTTCTTCAAACTGGTTGTTTTTTGTTATAAGTTCGGAAATAGATTTTGTTATAAAACCTATTTCGTTAGTCGGCTCGGCTGCTTCAGCGTCTTTTAAGTTGCTTTGAGGAATTGTAGAAATAATTTTTATAATAGAGCGTCTGAACCCTACGGTAAGTATATATGACGACAGTGTACTTGATACAAGCAACAGTATCAGCAGTATAACTATAAGCAAACTAAAGTTTGAAAAGAGAGCGTTTGAATTGCTTTTTGATAAAGTGTAGTACACCTGACCGTAACTGTCCGTGGTTTTTGTAAGTTTTATGTCTTTTGAATCGGACGGAAAATCATCTATGCTGTTGATATCCTTTCCTATCAGTGAATCATCCATACAAAAAACAATTATGTTGTTTGAGTCTGTAATATAAATATTCTTTATAGTTTTGTCAGTAGAAAAATATGACCTCAAGGCATAATAATCAACATTATATACGGAGTAGCAGTAAGGATATGCCGAAAACTGCTGAATTGATGACAGATATGTGATATTTTCCCTGTTTAGTGTTGCTTTTCTAAGGAAAAAACCTTTGTCAGTATATTCATCAAGTTTATCATACCACGAAGATTCAACAAAGTGGGATAACGGAGCATTTGATATGGTAGACATAACATAACCGCTGTTTGCATTGTAAACATAAACTGAATTTACAAACTGAGATGAGTTAACAGCACTTTTTAAAATTTCCGTGAGCATATTCACATCTTTTGACGATTCATCGCTGAATGCGTAATTTGGATTGGAAGTAAACTCATTATTTAAACTTGTGTTTTGAATAAGCATCTGAGTTTCATAAACAAATGATGTTATATCGTGCCAGGTGTTTTCAACCTGATTGTGTGAGTTTGCTCTGTATGTTTCTATTTGCTCATTGGTAATTTTGCTGTTGTGTTGAATGAGTATGCCGCCTACAATAATAATTGGAATAAAAATAAAAATTATGGATAACAGGGCGGTTTTAAAAAACACATTATTCCATTTAACTTTTTTGGTAAATTCTACAAAGTGTTTTGTCATTTTATATTATCCTATTCTCTAAGATTTGAATTTCTGTATTCCTGAGGCGTTACTCCGGTGTAAAGTTTAAACATTTTATGAAAATGGGTCTTGGAGTTGTAACCTACTTTAACACAAATATCTGTTATTTTCATTTCACTTTGCGAAAGAAGTTCTTTTGCTTTTTCTATTCGAACCCGACTGAGATAATCTATATATTTTTCACCTGTTTTTACCTTGAAAATTCTGCTGAAATGATATGGAGAAAGGTATACATAATTTGCTATTTCCGTAAGGGTAATATCTCTGTGATAATTTGCATTGATATAATTTATTGCCCGCTGTATGGCGGTTGAATCGCTTAACTCACTGTTGTTTTCGGTTTTCGGAAAATTTAGAACATTTTTTGCTTTTTCAAGTTCTGCAAGAATGTTTTTTCCTATTGAAATTATTTCCGTTTTAATCGAAACTTCCAGGATAGTTTCAGCACTTTCGCACATTTCTGCAAGCGTGGAGTTTAAGGATTTCTCAAACTCCCCGAAAGTGCCTATCTTTGAAATAGCAATGACATTTATGGTGTCAAACATATAGTTTACCGGTATATAGTAAAACTCATCACAGGAAATAAGGTTTAAAATTGCATAGTAGGCTTTGTCAGCACCGTATTTCCAGTTGTTTTTGAGGTATCCGGAAAAGTCGTCAATTGTTATTTTGAATGTTGCGGCACAACTGTCAAATGAAATATCGGTAAAGCCGCAAATTTTAAGGGATTGTATGAATTTGTCAAATGAACTGTTGTCAGCAAAATATTCAAAAACTGCCTGCTGAGCCGGAAGAAGAGGCAAGTCCGAAATATCTTCATCGTTTAAATTTGAATCCAACAAATTTTTTGCTTTATTAATTGCAGAAACGACATTTTCAACAACAATAGGCTTTAAAACATAATCAACCACTGATAAACGAATTGCATTTCGTGCATATTCAAAATCAGTGTACGCACTTATAAAAATCGTCAGCGTTTTGGGAGAAATGTTTTTCAGTGCTGCCGCAAGTTCGATTCCGTCTCTTCCGGGCATACGGATATCGGTAATTATCAGGTCGACCTTGTTTTTTAAAACAAAATCGATGACAGAAGAAGTGCTGTTAAAAGTACCTACAAGATTAAATCCGTAGGAATCCCAGTCAAGCATCTTTGATAACAATTTCAATTCCAGTTTTTCATCATCAACAATAATTAATTTATACATAAAAATCCTTTCTTTAAAAAAGCAAATTTAATATAGTTGTATAAATCACAAATATACAATCATCCATTTATAATTATACCACATAAAACAGCAAATTTGCAATTACAAACAAGAAAAGCACAAAAAAGCTGAATGGATAACAAAAAAGAGCACTTCAACAATCCGGTCCAAAGATGTATAATTAGTGTGGTAGGAGGTACATAGTATGCAGATAATACAAAATGAAAGCACAATAATGCCAAAAAAACAGTCAAAATTCAGAAAATTAATTAATTCTGAAAATTTTCAATGTTATGTTTTGGCAGCAATTCCTATTCTGTTAGTTATTATTTTTAATTACATACCTATGTTCGGTATAGTGATTGCCTTTAAGGATTATGTGTATAACAAAGGTATTTTAGGAAGCGATTGGGTAGGATTAAACAACTTTAAATTTCTTGTTTTGTCAAACGATTTTGCAAGAATTACCTGGAATACACTTTATATGAACTTTTTGTTCATTACGGTAGGTAAGATTGCCGCAATTACAGTGGCACTGCTTTTATACAATCTTACTTCCAGAAGAAATACAAAAGTTTATCAGACTATTATGATCACACCCCATTTTCTTTCGTGGGTAATAGTGGCGTATATGGCATATGCGATACTGCATCCGCAGTTGGGTATTTTAAACGGATTACTTTCCGCATTCGGAATTCAGCCTGTAGATTGGTATTCCACACCGAAAGCGTGGCCGGTGATTCTTTTGATTGCCAATGTGTGGAAGGGCGTCGGAATGAATTCAATAATATATTACGCAACGCTTATGGGACTTGACCACTCTCTTATTGAAGCAGCAAAGATTGAAGGTGCGAACAAGTTCCAGGTTATAAAACATATAATGATTCCGCATCTTGTTCCTTTGATTATTATCACCACGATTATGGACATCGGCGGAATATTCAGAGCAGACTTCGGTCTCTTTTATCAGTTGCCGAGAAATGTCGGTGCACTTTATGAAACAACCGATGTTCTTGATACATATATTTACAGAACAATGAGAGTTATTGGCGATATGGGTCTTTCGTCTGCTGCAGGACTGCTTCAGTCTGCCGTAGGATTTGTGCTTGTACTTATAACAAATACTATTGTTAAAAGTATTGACCCGGACAGATCATTATTTTAAGGAGGGGATGCACAGATGGTTGAAAACAGAAGAAGGACACAAATCCCACTTAATATCATATTTACGGTGATGTCAATAATTATATTGTATCCGTTTTTGCAGATTTTAATTGTTTCATTCACTGATGAAAACACAATATTGAATGAGGGATATAGACTTTTGCCCAGCAAATGGAGTTTGGAAGCATATAAATATGTATTTAAAAATCCTAAAATGGTGTTGGACGCATATAAAGTAACATTTGTTTTTTCCATAATTTATATGGTGATTTCGGTTGTGCTACAGGCATGTCTTGCATTTGCACTTACAAACAAGAAGTTAAAAGGAAGAAGAAAACTTTCATTTATGTTGTATTTTACAATGCTTTTCAGTGGTGGTCTTGTTCCTACATACCTTCTTATTACACAGTACCTTCATTTGGATGATACGATTTGGGTATACATAATTCCGGGACTCATAAGCCCGTGGAATGTTTTTATGATAAGAACACAGTTCCAGACGCTTCCCGACGGATTGTATGATGCGGCAAGGATAGACGGTGCAAGTCAGTACAGAGTTTTGTTTCAGATAGTTATGCCGCTTTCCACACCGGTACTTGCAACAGTTGCATTAAACTCGTTCCTCGGAAAGTGGAATGACTGGAACACGGCAATGCTTTACATAAATAAAGATTCGTTGATAAGTTTGCAATACTTACTACAGAGAATAATGCAAAATATTCAGATGCTTCAGAATGAAGCGGCAACAGCAATGGGTGTGATGGAATATTCGGATATTCCGTCAGAAACTGTAAGAATGGCGTTGGCGATTGTTGTTGCGGGCCCGGCACTCTTTGTATTTCCGTTTTTCCAGAAATACTTTGTTAAGGGTCTTACAGTAGGTTCTGTTAAAGGTTAAAAATATAAAAATATATATTTAATAGGAGGAAAATTATGAAAAAGTATTTAGCGTTTGCATTGGCGGCAATTCTTCTTATAGGATGCTGCTCTTGCAGAAAGACTCAGACAGGTGCAAATAAAGACGGCGAACCTGTCACAATTACATGGCTTATGTGGGGTGATAAACAGACAGATCAGGAAAGCGTTAATAAGAAACTTGACGAAATAAGCGTTCCGGCAATAAATGCAAAACTTGATATTCAGTACATTGATGCCGGTTCTTATGGCGAAAGAATGAAAATGAATATGGCAAGCAGAACAGATTCTTATGATATGTGTTTTGTAGGTTTCAACAATGAATATGTTGACGCAGCAAAAAAAGGCGGACTTTATGATATTACGGAATTGCTCAAGAATCATAAAAAACTTTATGATTCAATTCCGCAGTATGAATGGGATAAATGCTTGATAAACGGCGAGATTTACGCTGTTCCCAATGTTCAGGTTGGTGCGTCTGCCGCTGCACTTTGTGTAAAAAAAGATTTGGCTGACGAATATGGACTTGATCTTACAAAAATCAAAACATTGGAAGAAATCGAGCCTTTCTTAAAATGGGTTAAGGAAAATCATCCTGAGGTATATCCTTACAGAACAAGTAATGTTACGGGATTTAAGGGGGACAGACCTGATCTTGACACTTATAACGGTGTGTGTGTAGAAGAAGTTAACGGAAAACTTGTTGCAAAACCGGATTATGAATATGACGCTCAGAAAACAAGATACAAACTTATAAGAGATTGGTATCTTAAAGGATATATAAGAAAAGACAATGCAACTGCAACAGACGATTCACAGGATTACAACGCAGGAAAGTTTGCTTGTTGGGAACTTGCATATAAACCCGGTATGGAGGCTGAAATATACACATCAAAAGGATATGAGGCATACTGCATTCAGATTACCGAGGCTGTAACCCGCAGTTCAGGCGGAACAGGAACAATGATAGGAATTAATGCCAACAGCAAAAATGTTGAAAAGGCAATGGATATGATTGAACTTATTCAGACCAACGAAGAATTCTACAATCTTATCTGCTTCGGCATTGAAGGAAAACACTACAAAGTTGTTGATGAAAGAATAGTTCAGGACAAAAACTCTGGATATATGCCTACACAGACCTGGAGATTCGGCAATCAGTTTAATGCAAGACTTATAGAAGGTCAGCCTGACGGTGTTTGGGAAGCAACTAAGAAATTTAATGATGAAGCAAGAGTTAGTCCTTTAAACGGTTTTGTGTTTGACACAACCCCTGTAAGAACAGAAATAGCACAACTTTCAACAATAACCAGTAAATACTCGGGATTGGAAAAAGGTGTTCTTGATGTTGACAAATCATATGCAGCAATGGTAGCGGAAGAGAAAAAAGCAGGTATGGACAAAGTTGTTGCAGAAGTGCAAAAACAAGTTGATGAGTTTGTCAAAAACAAAAAATAAAAAATCATATCTACGGAGGGAAATATGAAAAAAATTATTTCTATACTGTTGTTTTTGTCGTTGGTAGCATCATCTTTTGTATGTAGTGCGGCAGAAATAAGAACAGTTGACAAAACAATTCTTTATGTAGCAACCGACGGAAATGACAATAATGAGGGAACTTTTGAAAGTCCTTTGGCAAGCATTGTGGGTGCAAGGGATAAAATCCGTGCGTTAAAGTCTTCCGGCGGTTTAGGAAGAGATGGTGCAGTGGTATACATAAGGGGAGGAAGGTACTCTGTTACTGAAACTCTTAGATTTACCCAGCAGGATTCGGGAACAAAAGAGGCACCTATTACTTACAGAGCATATCAGGATGAAGAAGTTAAATTGATGGGCGGTATAATAATACCTTTCGGAAAATTTAAGAAAACCACCGATAGTTCAATTTTAAATCAGATTATAGACGAAGTTGCAAGAGATAAAATAGTTCAGATTGATTTAAGAAATATTGGATATAAAGGACAACTTCCGCATCTTCGCGATGGGGAAAGAGAAGGCGAACCGGTTCCTGAAAAAACGCTTGTAAACCCGGTTTCACTTTATGTAGGAAACACTACAATGGACTTGGCGAGATATCCTAACGGCAGCAAAATGATGGGAATGGCAAAACTTGTTAAAATGTGCCAGGATGTTGACTTTTGGCTTGAAAGAAAATATACAGACAGCAGATTTATTCCGAAAGACCAAAGAGATCCCACAGATCCGCTTATATTTGTGCCTGATGATGAAAGATATTTATTGTGGCCTGAAGACAGCGGAACAAGTGTTTTAAGAGGTATGTTCGGAACAGGTTGGGCTTGGAACGACGCTTTATATACCATCGATAAAGAACTAAAACAAATATCAACTAAGTATCCGCTTATGTTCTTAGAGTCTGTAGGACCTGGAAAGTCAACGTTTTACTCATATAATAATCTTTGCGAACTTGACAATGAATATGAAATGTGGATAAGTGATAAAGGAATTTTGTATTGCGTTCTTCCGGATAATGCTTCATCTGAGGACATATTTATTGAAACTTGCTCAGATGCTGTAATTTCTTTAGAACAGGGAGCACAGTATATAACCTTAAGAGGTTTAAGGCTTTCAAATGCTAAGACATCAATAAGTTCTAAATCCGGAACTTCGAATAATTTGGTTTATGACTGTTACTTTAATAACACAAAAGTCAGCATAAACGGTTCTGATAGCGGTATAAGAAACTGCAAATTCGATAATGCCACTGCTACACTTACCGGCGGTGATATTGAAAAACTTACTTCCTGCGAGAATTATATTGAAAACTGTGATTTTACAAATGGTTCACAGGCAACAATTAACGGCGGAGTAGGTTCAAGAATTTCATACAATGATATTCACGATTCAGATAACACTGCTATATTTTCCGGCGGCAAGAAACACATTATAGAATATAACGATGTGTATGATGTCTGCAAGTATGTTGCTGACGCAGGTGCAGTGTACTCCTGCGGTATTTCAAAAGGCGGCGTGTGTGACAGAGGTAACATTTACAGATATAACTATATTCACAGAATTAATTCTAACCATCCTATAGAGGGAGGCCTTTCGGGAATATACAACGACGACTGTATGTCCGGAAGTCTTATAGTCGGAAATATTATCGAAGAAATTAACCACGGAAAAGGCAGAGCCATTCACCTGGGCGGCAGCAATGACACAATTGTGGACAACAATATCTTTAAAGATGTAAAAACGAGTGTGCTCTTTGATGATAGAGCGTCCTGGTCAACTGTAAAAGATCCTGCAAACAGTATCATTCTTATCAACCTTTACCAGGCAAACAAGGGATATTTTACAAATGAGTATTGGAGAGCGGAATTTCCGGAACTTTATGAAAGATTTAAAGAAATCGACCCCAATACATTTGCAGAAGCATGGAACTGCAGAAAAACAAACAATATTGGTATAAATGCAGGTAGTGACAGTATTGCAAACAGTTTCAAATACCTCACAATCGAGAATAATTATGAAACAAATAAAGACCCCGGTTTTGTGGATATGGAAAACGGAAATTTCATCTTGCGTGAAGATTCACCGGTGCTTAAAGAAATTGATTTTAAGCAGATACCTGTAACAAGAATAGGAAGATATTCCGACAGAGCATTTCAGAGAATTAAAAAGGCAGTTGTTCTTAAAAATGACAGCAAGTACGCATTTTCTAAAGGTGAAAAGGTTTCAATAGGAACTGACGAAGCACCTCTTACACCAATTGAAATTGACGGCTCATATTATATTCCTTTAAGATTTGTATCTGAAGGTATGGACTGTGAAGTTTCATGGAATGCAGAAACAAATTCTGCCGATGTTACAACAAAAGAGGGAGATAAACTTACTATTACATTAAATTCCACAAAAGCAATTAAAAACGGTGAGGAAATTGAACTTGCAATGGCACCGGTTTTATATAATGACAGTACATATGTTCCATTAAGAGCATTCTCTGAATCAATAGGCTATGTCGTGTTCTGGGATGATTCGGGACTTATTTGTGTGAGTGATGATAATAGGTTTAATCCGGAGGCTGATAAACAGATGATTACATATCTGGCTGATGAATTAGACGCTTATTAATAATAGTTTTTATAGAAAAGGGGAGATTTTTGTGAAAAAAATCTTAAGTTTGGTTGTTTCTATCTTAATGGTTATGACATCTTTCGGTGCGATGGGTGTAGTTGCAGCAGAGTCTGAATTAACTACAGATGTGGTGTGTCTTACAAAAGATTATATCATTGTTTCAACAAACAGAGCCTTAACTTCGGAAGATGCAGTAACTTTTGAAGGTCAGCCTGTAGAGTACGGTGAAAATTTATCAGGAAGTTCTGAAACATTTGAATATAAAATTAATTTCGGAACTTCTGTGTTAACTTCCGAACCAAAGGCGTTAATGTTTGGCAGCAACGGTTATAATTTGATTGCAAACACTTTATATGAAGATGATTTTTCAACAAATAAAGGCTGGCAGAACGGTACTGTTTCAGACGGCGTTCTTACAGTTGACGGAGCAAGTAAAGCATACTTAAACGGTAACGGTACAGACGCTCCTACATTTGAACAGCAAAAAAATTGGTCGGACTATGTTCTTGAAGTCACATTAAAGGACAATCCGGCAACTGCAAGAAATTTCTTTTATAAGTATGCTCAAAGCACTAATGTATCAACCGGTGAACTTTTATATGTTTTAAGAAACTTTGCTAATAATAATATAGCAGGTGTTTCGTTGCCGTCAAAAGGCACTAATGTTAATGATTTATATACCCAAAATAACATGATTAATGCCGGTGAATATAAAATAGTTGACGGATATCTTATTAATATGGGAGCAACAACTTGTTTGTGGGCAGATTCGCCTACGATTACAATTTCAGAAACCGGCAGCAGAAAAGTTGTTTCGGCAGACGGAAATATTATCATAAATACCTCGCAGCCTATTTCAAACAAGACATCGGGCGGTGTAGTATTTTCCAATCACAGTGCGGGTTATACCACAAAAATTGATGACTTAAAGATTTATAAAACCGAGTATGAAATTGTGTCATCCGAAAGTTTAAAAATTGAATCTGCAGAAAATCTCACAAAGGATTATGTTTATTTCGGTTTGAACAAGAAACTTCTTGATGTTACTTTTAAAATTGACGGGACTGAAGTACAATCTCAGTCAATGGG
>CAKSDT010000016.1 GCA_934446135.1 uncultured Clostridia bacterium | reverse complement strand
CCGAGCGAGACACTTTAAGAAAATTTACTATCACCGACAGTCCCGCATTTATTATATCAGCCCTTGCTTTTTCCATACCGAATTTCTTGTTTCTTTCCTCAATAGGCGTTTTTATGATTTCATCATAAAGTTCAAAAGCATCATAATTTTTGGCGGAAAGACCGTCATAATCGCTCACATTTTTATCTTTATAGGTAACTCTGGCAATCTCTTTTGCCGAACCGCCGAGAGTAACAACCGGAAGCGTTTCATTGATCCATCCGATTTTTTCGAACACATCTGCCAAAAACCTGTCTATTCTATCGTTGCCGTTTATATCAGGTTCAAATTTTTCAGTGAGTACAACGCAGCCGTACGGTAAGCAAACACTGTTTTCAATTCTTCCGTTCTTAACTTTTGAAAGTTCAAAACTTCCCCCTCCCACATCCAGAGTATAAAACTTTTTATATAATGTAGAACGGGACGCTGCCATAGCACCGTATTTGCTTTCACTCTCACCGTCAATTATTTCGATTTCGATTTCCGTTTTTTCTTTTACAAGATTCACAAAATAATCCGAATTTTCCGCACGCCTTAAACTCTCGGTAGAAACGGCTTTTATTTTGTCGCATTTTTCACGGACTATTATCTCTTTAAACTTTATAAAGGCATCAAGGGTTCTTTCCATAGGTTCTTTCTGCAAAAGATTATTCTTTCTCAAACCTTCAGCAAGTCTTGTATTATATCTTCTGCTTAATATTTCTTCAAACCCGTTTTCATTTGTATAAATTCCCATTCTTGCGGAATTGGATCCTAAATCAATTACTGCTAATTTCATAATTCACCTAAATATTCTTCTATTTTGTTAAGTGCCCTATCTATTTGCTTCATTGAGTATGCGTAGGACACTCTTGCATACCCTTCACCCGAATTTCCGAATGCATTACCCGGAATTATTGCAACGCCTTTATGCTTCAACAAATTGTTGCAAAATTCCTCCGATGTCATATTGGTATCTTTTATAGACGGAAATACATAGAATGCCCCCTTTGCGTCAAAGCACTTCATTCCCATATTATTAAATCTGTCTATAATATGAATTCTTCTCTCATTATATTCATATGCCATTTCCTCAATATCATTATCACCGTTTTTAAGTGCTTCAATTGCTGCATACTGACTCGTAGTCGGCGCTGACATTATTGCAAACTGATGAACTTTTGTCATCGCCTTAATGATTGAGGCATTTCCGACAGCATAGCCAAGCCGCCAACCTGTCATAGCGTAACTTTTGGAAAATCCGCTTACAAGAACAGTTCTTTCTTTCATATCTTTGATATTTGCAATTGAACAATGCTTTTTCCCATAAGTAAGTTCTGCATATATTTCGTCCGCCAAAACAATTATATTTGTGTCCTTTATTACTTCAGCAATTTTAACAAGGTCATCTTTTTCAAGTATCGCACCTGTCGGGTTATTCGGATAAGGAAGTACAAGTATTTTTGTTTTATCTGTTATTTTGTTATTTAGTTCTTCAATACTTAATCTGAAATCGTCCTTTTCATATGTGGGAAGAGAAACGGGAGTTCCGCCTGCAAGAAGTGTACATGGCGAATAACAGACAAAACTCGGTTCAGGTATAATTACTTCTTCTCCCGGATTTAAAAGTGCCCTGAATGCAAGGTCTATTGCCTCACTTCCGCCAACAGTTACAAGTACTTCCTTTTCGTTATATGAAAGGTCAAATCTTCTTTCCAGATACTTGCATATTTCGCTCCGGAGTTCTGCAAGTCCGGAATTTGAAGTGTAATAAGTCTGCCCTTTTTCAAGCGAAGCCATACCGGCATCCCTTATATGCCACGGCGTAACAAAATCAGGCTCTCCGATACCAAGTGAAATTGCATCAGGCATAGTTGCAACAATATCAAAAAACTTTCTTATACCTGACGGTTTTATTTCCCTTGCCACTGAAGATATTAAATTTTCAGGTTTTATCATAAAGTAATCACCTGCCTGTTGTCTGTTTCACCGTGTTCAAAAATTACACCGTGTTCTTTATATTTCTTTAAAATAAAATGAGTTGTTGTAGAAACAATACATTCCATCGGTGCAAGTTTTTCGGCAACAAACAAGGCGACATCTTTCATATTCTGACCCGAAATGGTAAGGCAAAGATCATATCCTCCCGAAACAAGAAACATACTCTTAACTTGCGGATACTGATAAATCTTTTCCGCAATTCTGTCACAACCTTTCCCTATCTGCGGCATAACTCTGAGTTCAATTTGCGATACCACCAAATCTCTGTCAAATTCATCCCAGTTTATAAGTGCTTTATATCCTGCAATAACGCCTCTATCTTCAAGTTCTTTAATCTGTTTTTTTACAGTTTCAACATCCCTGCCGATTTTTTTTGCAATTTCTTCAGGTGTTTTGCGGCAATCCTGTTCAAGTATTTCTATAATTTTACGCATAATCAGTTTTCCGTCCTTTCAGTATATTTAAGTATTGTATCAAGTTCCGACTGATATTTTGAAACAGAGTCTGCAACACTTGACTTGATTTGCTTTATTTCCGTATTCATTTTCTTAAGCACCATAGACGCTTCCTTGATTTCAAGTTCTATGGTTCTTTTTCTTTCTACGGCTTCTTTTTCTGCTTCAGCAATTATTTCATCGGCTCTCTCTTTTGCAATAAGAATGGTTTCGCCAACACAAAGTGCCTTATCCGAAACTTCCTCAAGCCTCTGTCTTAACCTGTCGTTTTCCTGTTTAAGATTTTCCGTTTCGGTCTTAAGTTCATCAATCTCGTCGTTTTTATCCTCAACAGCATTTACACATTCGTTGTTTAGTGATTCAATATAATCATTAACGCTTTTTTTTGAATAACCGAAAAATGCCTTCTTAAATTTTATCATTTCGTTCATTTTTATTCCTCCGTGTTTTCCTGAGTTACAGGAAGAGTAATTATAACAGTAGTACCTTTATTATACTCACTTTCAAGAGTAATATTTCCGCTGTGTGCCTTAACAATTTCTCTTGCTATTGCAAGCCCCAGTCCTGTTCCGCCCTCTGCACGGGACCGTGCTTTATCAACCCTGTAAAATCTCTCAAATACCATCTTTATATCTTTTTCCGGTATTCCTATACCGGTATCAATTACACTTATCAGAATACTCTTTTCAACTGCACTTAGTATTACAGTTATGTGTCCGCCGTCTTTTGTATACTTAAAGGCATTTGATATAACATTCGTTATTACCTGATTCATTCTGTCTCGGTCGAGTTCAACAAATTCGGGAACATTGTTCCTTGTTATGAACTCGAATGTCATATTTCGGTTTTTGGCTTCTATTCTCATAGCATTCATAATTCCTTCAAGAAACTCTCTTATATCAACTTCCTCAAAACGGAATTTTGCCTTTGAATAATCAAGTTGTGACAGCACAAGAAGATCTTTTACAAGTCTTGTCATTCTGTCTGCCTCACTGTTTATTACTTTAAGAAAACTTTTCCTTGTTTCTTCGTCATCAACATATGCATCTAAGAGTGTTTCCGAGTAACTTTTTATATTAGTTATCGGTGTCCTGAGTTCATGCGAAACATCTGCAACAAAAGCACGGCGTGAATCGTCAAGTTTTTGTTGCTTTGTGACATCCTGAAATGCTGCAATAACACCTTCCGCCGTACCTTTTTCAACTTTGTACGGTGCAATATGAACATTAATCACTGCATCATCGGTTTTAATCTGGATATTTTTTTCCGCATCAGAATTCACTATTTCATCAAGCGATAAATTTTTAACACCTATCACAGAGAAAAAACTGTCAAAGTCCAAGTTTTTTCCATTTACATCAAACATTCTCTCGGCGGCGTGATTCATATGAAGAATTTTTCCGTTTAAGTCAAAGGCAACTATTCCGTCAGCCATATTTTTAAGAATAACCTCAATTTTATCCTTTTCGCCGGATATTTCACTCAATGTGTTTTTCAGCCTTTGTGCCATATAGTTAAATGTATTGGTGAGTATGCCTATCTCATCATCTCCTTCAGGCTCTATCGAGGCATCAAAATTTCCTTCTGCCATTTTACCTGCCGATTTGGTAAGATTAATAATAGGTCCGCTTATTGTACGGCTTAAAAACACTCCCAATACCATTGCCATTAAAGCACCGATAAATATTGACTGAATTACAACAAGTGCAAGATTTTTCGTTACTTCTCTGACATCCTGCTTTGAATCTTTTATATAAATAATATATTCTACTCCACTGTCATCTTTTAGCGGGTATGAAAAATCCATATAGTCGTTTTTTAAGGAAACACTGTTACCTATTTCGCCTCTCAATGATGCCAAAATATTGCTTGTTATATTGATATGGGCATTGTCACCCTCACTTGAGTGTATCATAGACGCAGTCTTACCGTCCAGAATATAGTAACTTCTTTTTTCATTTATCCCTAGTCTGGTTGTTTTATATGCCTCCATTACCTCAATAATTTTTTGTTCCGGATTTTCTTCTTTAAGTGCAAAATTCAAACTCTGTGAAATTTCACCGGAAAATTCTTTTGTCAGTGTGTCCTCAAACTGATTGTGGTAATAATTCATTACACCTGACAAAAGAAATGTTCCTGCAATAATAAGAACTGAAAGTATAAGAAGCAAGAATACCAACACCAACCGCCACTGGAGTTTTTTAAATCCGAGTTTTTTCTTTTTTGCCAATACCCTGCCCCCTTTATTTTATACAGATATACATCGTAATTATATCTTTTTATGCCGGTTTTGTCAAGACAAATACCCCTAACAGCAAAAGCAATAAATTTAGTTTTTTTTGACTGCAAAACAACATCCGGCATCATTCGGGTAAACCATTTTTGTTTCAGAGGCATCATTAAATTTTTTGAGGAAGTCTTTTTCTGCCTCCTTGCTGCCTAACAGTTCGTATATGTATAACCCGTTTTCTTCAAGCATATGCTCTATTTCACGGTAATCATAAAACGATTTCATCTTTTCCCCCGCACCAAAAGCAAGTTTTTCTCTTATATTTCCAACCGTTTTCTGAGAATAATCAAACACGAGTCCGCTCCCTTCAACACAGCACTCCGAAATATCTGATATAAATTTAAAAAACACTTCTTTCTCAAGATAAAAACTTATTCCAAGAAACAGAAACAGTGTTCTTTCTTTAAAGTTAATCCCACTTTTTTTGAGCAATTCCATAGTGTCATCCTTCTCAAAATCTGCAGATATGTATTTAACATTAGAACAATTTACATCTGACCTTGTAAGCCTCTTCAATTTATCCGCAATCATTTGCGGTCTGTCTATTTCAAAAAATGAAATATCACCGTTGTTGTAAGGAAGTGAATCATACCCGGAGGCAAACATCACGCATTGCTTTGTTCCGAGTCTTTTTTCTGTTTTTATTATCCTTTGGGCAAACTCCCCTCTTGCAATAACAGACGGTGCAAGATAGTTGTTTACTATAAAGTCAACACAATCTTTGGTTTCTGATGGTATTTCAAAAAATCCGGCACCTAAGTTAAGACTTTCATATACTTTTTTGTATTCGTCATCTGTTATAAGTTTTTTGGAAATCTCATCATCTGTTACTTTGACACCGCCCTGTTTTGAATGATACGCTCTCAAAAACAAACACATCAATGCAGTCATATTTTTATTATTCATTAAAATCACCTCCTATACTTAATACCACTTTTTTCAAATAAATACAAGACTTGACTTTTTATAAAAAGTATGCTTATAACAAAAAACGTCAAAATTGACGGTTTCAGGCTGTCGAAAAAGTCGGTCAACCGCAAGTAAAAATATTAATACATTTTTCCGTATATAATTTGAGCGTATTAATTTTCGGATAACTACTGACAAAAAATAATGAAACTGCATTAGAAAAACCTTGAAACCGCCGGGGGTTCAAGGTTTTTTGCTTGCTTTTGCCGAACATAAATTCTACCGTATACACATACGCCGACGAATTCATGTCGGCAAATTTACCTTTCCTTTTCGAAGCCTGTCATCGTGTAGATAGGTGTTTATCGACACGATGGAGCCGTCAAAAATGACGGTTTATTTGTTCTTTCAGTATGTTTTTGGTTTTTGAGGTTGTAAATGCAGCGTCTGCTGAATCTAACAGCACCTGCTTTTGCTCATCAGAATTAAGATTTGCAAGTTTGGCGAAACATTCAAATTCTTGTGAATTTGTGGTTCCGATTATAGCCATATCATCCGTATTCACGGTAACTTTTATTCCTTTGTCGATAAAAGTCCGTGCAGGATAACTTTTCGCATTTTTAACACTTCCGGTAATAAAATTGCTCGTAGGGCACATTTCCATAAAAATTCCTCTGTCTTCAATTTCTTTCATAAGTTCTTCATCTTTATATGCACTTATGCCATGACCTACCCTTAAAGCACCCATATCGATCGCCGACCTTACACTTTCCGGTCCATCCGCCTCTCCTGCATGAATGGTAAAAGGTATTTTCCTCTTCCTTGCCCTGTTAAATATTTCTTTAAAATTCTCTGTCGGATAAATTCCTTCGGCACCGGCAAGGTCAATTGCCGTTACGCCGCCGTCATCAACCAAATACTTTTCAGCAAGGTTAAGGGTTTCGGAATTTTCTTCTTCATTATCATTACCACGCATAAGACAAAGAATAAGATTTGCGGGAATTTCTGACTTTTTTAATCCTGAAAGTGCTGCTTTAACCGCATCTTCCTGCGTCATACCCCGTCTTTGGTGCAACTGCGGTGCAAACCTTAATTCAGAATAAATAACTTTGTCTTTTTTCATATTTTCCAATATAAGTCTGACCGCTTCGGAAAGTCCTTCTTTTGACTGCAAAAGTGTAAGCGGAAATTCAAAGCATTTTAAGAAATCATTTAAGTTTCCACAAGTTTTCGGAACAGACATTATTTTTCTCAATTCTTCTTTATCGGACTGAATTAGTATACTTTGCCCTTTTGCCAACTGTATTGCAATCTCCGGAGTTATTGAACCGTCAATATGTGCATGCAGATCAACATAACATTTTTCCAATCTGATCACCCCAACTTAGAAAATGAAACCGATTTATCTTTCATAGATATTTTATCGGTTTTGTAGCCATATTCTTCAAGTTCTTTTTTATATTTAAGAAAAGAATGGTCAATAGGTACTCCTGCAATTTCTTCAATATCTGAAAAAGTCAATTTTAATTCATTGCATTTTGTTTTCTTTATCCAATTCCACAGTTTACTATACTTACTCATAATATCACCTTTCGGAATTTTGTTCTAATAAAAAAGAGGATGATTTACACCCTCTTTTTTGACCTATTTTTTCTTTTCATCCGAAACAAGTTCTTTTATTGATGTCGTAAGTCCTGCGATTTCCTGTATTTTTGAGGGAATGATAATTTTTGTCGCTTTTCCGTCTGCTGCCTTTTCAAAACTCTCTAATGCTTTTATCGCAACATAAGCGTCTGACGGGTTGGCATCGTTAATTTTTTTAATACCTTCTGCTATAGCGGTTTGAACTGCCAAAATAGCCTGTGCCTGACCTTCTGCCTCTCTTATTGCAGTTTCCTTTACTGCTTCGGCACGCAAAATTGCGGACTCTTTCTCGCCCTCAGCAATAAGAACCGCCGACTTTTTCTCACCTTCAGCCTTTAAAATAGATTCTCTTCTTTCACGCTCTGCTTTCATCTGTTTTTCCATTGCATTCTGAATTTCTTTTGGAGGAATGATATTTTTAAGTTCCACCCTGTTGATTTTAATTCCCCATGGGTCCGTTGCATCGTCAAGAATAGAACGCATTTTTGTGTTTACTGTATCTCTTGATGTCAATGTTTCGTCAAGTTCCAAATCACCTATAATATTTCTTAGCGTTGTTGCGGTTAAGTTTTCAATTGCCATCATCGGTTGTTCAACGCCGTATGTGAATAATTTCGGATCTGTTATCTGAAAATATACAACAGTGTCAATCTGCATTGTAACATTATCTTTAGTTATTACCGGTTGAGGCGGAAAGTCAACGACTCTTTCCTTCAAGTTGACCTTTTTTGCAATTCTGTCAATAAAAGGTGTTTTTATGTGCAGTCCCACATTCCATGTAATATGATAACCGCCAAATCTTTCAATAATATACGCATGTGCCTGAGGTACGATTTTAATATTTGCAGCAAGTATAAACACGACAATTGCAAATATTATCAACAATATTACTCCCATAACGCTTCCTCCTTAATTTTAACAATTAATTTTACTCCCTCAACACCGACTACAGTAACCGTTTTACCTGCCGGAATTGTTTCACCGTTCTCACTTTTAACTTTCCATTCTATATCGTTTATAACAACAGTTCCCTCTCGTTTATTATTGTCAATAGACTGAGTAACAATTACATTTTGTCCTATAATTCTGTCGAGATTGGTTTTAGTTTGCTTTCCCTGGGTACTTTTTACTGCAAATTTTCTTAAAAACACTATGCAAAGTACTGAAACCAACAGAAAAACAAGTGCTTGAATTTCCATTCCCGCCCCGCAAAACATCGCCAAAAGTGCGGCAACGGAACCTCCCGCAAACCAAATGCTAACCAAAGCAGTTGTAATTCCCTCCAAAATAAGAAATGCTAAAATCGCCAAAATCCAGAAAACTGCATTTACCACTGTACTTCCCTCCTATTTTGAACTATACACAGTATACCACAATTATATTCAAAACGCAATACGGTTTTCATATACAAAACAAGAGAAAAGTGCTATATGGCAGTGTACTTATGTTATAATGTTTATATAAATATTTTTTCAAAAGAGGAAATGTTATGAATAAGAAAAAAGACTTGTTTGAAGAATTGAATGTCGGTAAAAAAATCATAATTTTTGCACCCCGCTTGATATTGACATTAAGACTATCAAACAAAATGTCAACACTAAACTTGATTCCGCATATACGGAAAGGAAGTCTGTTATTATGAAGTCAAAAAAGAAAATATCACTTATTGCAATTGCAGCAACCCTCGTTTTAGGTATATCTGCATTTACCGCAAGCGGGATTGTATCGAGTTGGTTTAGTTCGTCATCATCTGCACCTGATTACAAATCACTCCCGACTATTGAGCAGGTTACAAAGGATATATTCTATAAACCTGTTCTTATTGACACCTTTGAAAATGGTTATACTTTCAAAAACGGCAGTATTATAAATAATAATCCCTCAGATGAAAACGGCAATTCAGTCGAAAAATTCAAGTCAGTATCATTTGACTATGAAAAAGGTGATGATACCGTAATATTTGCACAGGATAAGTTTAGTTCAAAAATGGAATTACACGGAAATATTGTAAAAACTATAAATAATACCGATATTTACTATTACAGTTACACAAACAAAAGTGTTCCTGCGGATTATAAATTGACTGATGCCGATAAAAAGGCAGAAGCAAACGGTAAAATTGTTTTCAGTTATGGCTCCCCCCGAAATTAAAATCCAAAATGTGCAGATGGTTACCTGGATAAAAGGCGAAATACAATATCAGTTATTACAAATAAGCGGTAAACTTTCATCAGATGAACTTATCAGCATGGCTGAAGAAATTTTAAGCAAATAATAAACTTCAGATGTTCGCACAAAGGGCAGCCAAAAAAACGGCTGCCCTTTGTGTTACATTAGTTTTAAGTGAATACCTCAATTTATATTCCAATTACTCAAAGTCTTTAATATCAAATTTCCAATCTTCCCTTTTCCTGAACGGTGTTTTGAATTTTTTCTTCAACACACCTTTTTCTTCCAAGTGGATATAACATGCCACATCACACGCCCTTCCGCATATTGAACACTGATATGCGTGTTGTGCCGGAGGATAGAAATATATGTGATCCAAGATTTTCTTTGCAGTTTCGTATGTCACCTTTGCTTCGCCTGCAATAATTTCAAGTCTGTTATCAAAACCTGCGAAGGCCTCCGGAGGCATAAACGGATTTTTTGTACCGTTTGCACCGTTGTAGTATACGGCACACTGCCAAGGAGAAACGCTGCCGTCATCCGCTATTGCATTGCCGGGACAGGCATTCTTGCACTTGCCGCACTTATCACAAAGGTGAGGTTCATATAATGGTGTTTCTTCAAATTCCGCATCCGTCAACACAAAGCAATACCTTATCATCGGACCGAAATCGTCATTTAAAAGGACATTGTCAAAACCTTTTTCTCCCAATCCGCATTTAACGGCGGCATCTAAAAAATTCATTTGAATTTCCTGAGGCTTGTTCCTATACACAGAATCATACGCAACTTCAGGATTTGTGCTGTCGGGCTCTGCCATTATTTGCTGATGTTTTCTCTGCGGAAGTGCAAGATTTCCGTTTTCTTCAATTGCCATTGCAACCTTAAGTTGTGCCATAGGCATAACGGTTTCTTCCATATTTTCAACCGCCATTGTGGTATACTGATAATATGTGCTGCCTTCTTCTATACCGCGATAAATCCCCCTTAAAATTCTGAATCCAAGCCCTATTACAGTTTTGGTTTCGGGCATAATTTCAAATATTGCGTCACTTTTATCAAAACGCTTTGCAGGTGCAAAGCCTATAACATCGGCACCGTTTTGTTTTGCAATTTCAATAATTTTATTTTTCATATCAAAGTTCCCCCACAATGTGTTTGTAACAAGCAATATCACATTTTATTCCGAAAAGACACGGTGAATATCCCCACTGTGTATTCGGCAAAAAGTTCATTTCCTTATAAATCTTTCGTGCCGACTCAGCATCAAACCTTTTCTTTCCGTTCACAATATCTTCTCTCTCTGGATTGTCCTTCAGAAATTCATCCGTCATAAACGGGTTTGACTTATGTGCACCCTTGTAATATACGCTGCACTGCCATGTATCAAGACCGTTTTCGCTTACTGCATTGCCGGGACAGGCTTTAATGCACTCGCCGCATTTGTCACAAATATCTTCCGAAACAGGTTCATCACATTCAAGCGGTGCATCGGTTATGATAAAGCAGTAACGAATGAACGGACCGTTTTTTTTGTTTATTATTTTTCCGTTAAGTCCCATCTGTCCAAGACCGCACACTTTTGCCGCCTTGCCAAAATCAATTATAACATCGGGTGCAGGTTTTCCTTGTTCAACAGGATCGGAAATGAGTTCATATGTGTCTACAACCTCCGGGTTTGTAGTTTTGTCACCTTTTACTCTCAAGTTCGGTATCGCTTTTTGCAGGCATGCGTCATATCCCTCATTTTCTATCATCGCTCCAATTTTTAGAAGGAATATTTCAGCCATTTCCTCATCAAAATATTTTACGCCGAGAGTTGTATATGTATATTGCTGATTTCCGTTTTCCATTGCCTTGTATATTCCTTTTGGCACTGCAAAGCCAAAACCGATTATACATTTTGCGTTAGGAAGTATCATTATAGGATCACGCTGAATATCATCATCTTTATAGATTTTTCCTATAGCACAAACGGTTGCACCAAGTTCTTTTGCTTTTTCTTTTATTATTTTCGCATTGAGCATAAACTCACCCTTTCATTTTTCGTTCCCGTGCAAATGAAATAATTATCGAACTTTCAACTAAAACTTCATTTATCATAGTCGGTATTGAGAAATAATGTATTCCGTAAATGAACATACAAACAGAGGACATAAAGGCAAAAATACGAATGAGTCTGACTTTATTACTTCCAAATGCCACAGTTGACAAAACCGATGCTATTGCTGGAAATACGCTGAAACCGTCTTTCCATGTAAATATAGCAGCCGCCACGAAAAGCACTGAAAACACAAACAAAATTACATTGTTATATTTGGATTTTCTTTCGGGAAGAAAAACAATTTCACGAAATATTGCAATCCCGGTTGTAGCCACCGCCGTATAACTGAATATTGATACATGGTGCAAAACCCACAAAAAATCTGTAACAAGTTTCAGAAACACCATCCTGTAGCGGTTTGGCTGTATGTAAATAAAAAGTGAAACAATAATTGCCGCAATTCCCACCAATTGCCCTATGTAATTCATCTTAAGGAGCCTCTCTTAAATTTTGTATTTACAACTTTGTACTGTCTTATCTATCCAACTTCCATGCTTTTTTTGTACGGAGCGGTTCTTTAAACCTTCCTTCCATACAACCTCCCTTTTTTTCCAAAATCGACACACACGCCCTGATACATCCGCCGCATTTTGCCATATTATATCCTACCCAACTTGGAAAATACTTTTGAAGTGCGGTGTAAACTTTCATAATTTCGTGTTCATCTGCAACATTTGTTACACCCTCCATAAGGTCAAGTGCACCGTTTTCATTTTTATCCCATACTTCTTTGGGTACAAAAGGATTATAATACCGGCCTGCATGGGTATAAAAGGCATAACAACGCCACATATCAATGTCGCCCCATTCCAAAATCTTACCGTCCAAATCTACCCTTACTGTCTTACCTGAATTTATTGCAGGTATGCAGGATCCGGGACATTCTCTTACACACGCACCGCATCTGCGGCAAAGCGGTTTTCCCGAATACATTTCGTCATATTCAAGTTCTGCGTCCGTAAAAATAAACGCAACTCTCTGAAGAGGTCCGAACTCAGGGGTTAAGAGCATTTTGCTCCAGCCGATTTCGCCCAGTCCGCATGCAACAGCGGCAATTCTGAACTGAAACTGTAAATCGGGTGCAACACCGCCTTCTCTCGCCGGACGGGTAAACTGCACACTTCTGTGATGGGCGGTTGATGTTTTAGCATTTTCATTTACTTCAATCTGTTCTTCCGGAGAAAGCGTATTTCCCGGACTTCCGTCCATATCAGAAACAACACCCCTCGCACCGGTATTTCTGTAAACAAATGCTTCGTATCCTTCATCCTCAATCACTTTGCCAACCTGATACAAAACAGCCGGGGCAAATATCTCATTAATTCCACCGTATGCCATTGACGGATACTGATAAAACTGTGTGCCTTCCTCAATTCCTCTCTGAACACCTCTGGGTATTCTGAAAACAAATCCGATACAACTTTTTGCCTCGGGAAACAAAAACTGCGGATTCATCTCATCAGGTGCACCGTCAAAGCGTGACATAGGTGCAATTCCGCACTTGTCAGCCCCTGCAGCAAGTGCTGCCTTTTTAATCATTTCGCTTGTAAGCATTTAACCACAATCCTTTCTTGCTTTATGGACACCTTGCCGCCCCCTGTGCCCACAGACAGGCACCGCAGGTAGGAAAGGTATTAAACATACAGTCTTTTTTATTTTCCAGCCTGTCGTCGCAGCCGTCACACAGTGTGCAGTCTGGAAATTCAAAATTATATACTCTTTTTCTGAAAGCATCATATGTTTCGCTTTGCCAGATATCGTTAAGTAAATTTTCTGAAACATTGCCAAAACTGCAAGACAAAACCTTTCTCTTTTCCTCAAACAAATATGTATATGAACTGTGTAAAAGTTGCATACATGGGCATACATCGCCGTTTGATTTTACAAATGACACACCCTCGTCAACAAACGGACAACAGTTAAGTTTTCTCTTCTCAATATCATTGCCCAACCTTTTCATTTTTCCGACAGGTATTTTGCTGTCATAAAGGCTATTTCTTGCTTTAATCGGAAACGACGGTATAGCATAACTCAAATTAATCTCATCGGCACCCGTCATATCGGAAAAATTGTTTATTTTATACAGTTCGCTCTCATTTTCTCTCATAATAACAAATGTGATCCCGAGTTTGCACCTTCCCTTGCGGGACGAGAAATATTTTAAATTTTCCAATATCAAATCATACCGTGAACCTATCTGTATTTTTTCATAACTTTCTCTTGAAAAACCGTCAACCGAAACCCAAAGCATATCAAGACCGCTGTCGATAAGTTCATCCGTACAATTCCGGTCAAGCATAGTGCCGTTTGTAAGCAAATGGGTTCTTACGCCTAACTTTGCCACACTTTTAATCATATTAAATATTCCAGGATGCGTAAGAGGTTCTCCCATTCCGGCAAACATAACAGTTTCAAGATCTCTGCAATACGGAATTGAACATAAAACGCTTTTCCATATTACATCTGACATCAGTTCCCGTTTTTCATTAATCCAACCGTTTCTAAAACACATTTTGCAATTAAGATTGCACAAAGATGACGGCTCGACATACAATTTCTTCAATAAATTATTCATTGATACAACTGTTCCAGATTTACCAGTGCATTTTCATAGTTTTGTTTGCATTTATCACAGTTTAGACAGTTATGTGTGCAATAAAGATAACTGTTATTAAGTTTTTGATTATCAATTACATACGGGTAAACCCTTCCGGCATGATTGGGTTCCAGAATTTCAAGGACATTGCCTGCACACTTTCTTTTTATATAACTTTCAAGTATATAAAGCGGTCTGTTCGAAACCCTTGTTGCAAGTTTTACCGAACTGAAATAAGGTTCATATAAATCAATATCTTCAGGTCTGATATAGTTTGTATCTCTTACAAGCGATATCATTTTTTCATGATTTTTAAGGTATTCATGACAGATCCCTGAAAATTCGTAGCAATTATCCATCTTTGATATTTCACTCTCGTGAGCCACTAAATTATCATGAAATGTGTGAGCAGAACAATAATTAAGGCAACCGCTGTTCGCTAATATATGAAGCGTCTTATTATTCTCATCACACCAATTTTTAAGTGTTTTTATAACATAAAAATTTCTGTTGTATTCCCGTTTTACATAATATCCGTCGAAGTATCCGGCAAGATAATCCATACCTTGAACAGTTCCTATTTCCATATTAACGGATGCCCTTGTTTTAATGCCTGAAAAATTATCCTTAATAAACTTTGCAATAAGAGGCGATGTAGTTGTAATTGATGTCAAAACAAATTTTTCAGAAACATATTGAACGGTATCACCTATTTTATTATAAAATGAGCGTGATAAACTGTCCCTTCCGTAACAGTTTCCGTTAAAAAGCAAGTTAAACTTTATTCCGTTTTCGTGAAGTTTTTTTAAGTCGGCAATTTGTTTTTCCATGGCTTCCCAGGGAGTAAAGTTTTGTTGTAATGTCTGCAAATTTCTGCCGTTTGCAAAATCTCCCCACGAAAAATATACTTCTTCCACTTCGTTTTTAAATTCAATAATTTTATTAATAAATTCATCATTTTCGCACATTTGATATCCAACAGAGAATTTCATTAAATCACCCTCAATATATATTGATTTTATCATAAATATAAGTTATAATGAATATATAAAACAAACGCAAAAATATAAAAAAGAAACATTGGTGATATTTATGACAGTATCTGAAATAAATCCGTTTATTCGTTTTGCAGGGGAAATTTTGTTGTCGGAAACGGGATATGATACCCTTACATACGATCATCGTTTATTTTATATTACAGACGGTGTTTGCAGCATCAACATTGAAGGAAATGAAAATATTCTGCGAAAAGGCAGCGTTGTACTTATTCAAAGCGGAACTCAATACAAATTTAACATTAGAGAAAATACAAGGCTGGTTGTTCTGAATTTTGATTACACACAAAAATTCAGCAACATAAAAAATATTATTAAACCTGTCAAAGCCAATGTGTATAACAAAAATAAAATACTTGAGCAGGTAATTTTTTCCGATGCAAAAATACTTAATACGCCTATTGTGATATCTGACATATATGAATTAAATCAATTTCTTGTTCTGGTTGTTGAAGAATGGCACAAATGCCTCTTATATTCAAATGAATTTTCTTCAGCATTACTAAAGGAAATTATTTTAAAAATTCTCCGTTCTTCTGTCTTTTCTTCAAGCGGAGCATATAACAGAATATCACTTGTAATAAGATATATAGAGGAAAACTATTCTAAAAACATTTCAAATGACGAACTTGCAAAAATTTCGGGATACCACCCCTATCATTTAAACCGTCTTATGAACAAATATGCAAAAACGACAATTCATAAGTACCTCACAAACTACAGGATAAAAAAATCACAGGAATATTTAACTGACACGGATTTCAGCATTTCTGAAATTTCGGATTTATGCGGATTTAAAACTCCTTACTACTTTTCAAACTTGTTCAAAGAAAAATTTAACATTTCCCCGCTTCAGTATAGAAAAAAGTACAAGAGAAAGATTTATTGATTTTGCTATTTAAAAAAGAGGTGAAAAAGAAATCGGCATATAAAATTCAGGTAAATAGTGAATAGTGAAAAAGTTATAAGAAAAAAACAGGATACATTTCTGTAACCTGTGCAAGTGCACGGATTCGCAACGCGGCAGCGACCGTCATCACTTTTTCCTCCTACATTACTACTCTCATCATTTGTTTATACCACCAAATACAGAAAAAGCCTAAAACTTTTTCAGGCTATTTCAAGTGGCTAAACATATCAAAAGGATAATCGTTCTATGAATTCTATTTCAGATTAGTTTCAAGTTTGAGAGGATAATCACCAAGGTGTTCCATCTTAAACCCATTTTTCTTATAGGTTTCATAATCAAACTTCTCAAGTTCGTCTATAGCAAGTTTATGAAACTCATAAAAATTATGCCACCATTCATAACCGCTACCAAGTTGTGCATTCAGATATACATCGGCTATATCACACCCCATTTGAGGAGCAACATAAAACGCTCCCATAGCAAGCACATTAACTCCATTTCCTGTAATCGCCCTAAGTGCTGCAGTCACACTCTCAACAACCCCGGCATAAACATGAGGACACTTACTTGCAGCAATATGTATTCCCATTCCTGTACCGCAAAATATAAGTGCACGTTCAAATTCTCCTTCCGAAATCATTGAGCCTACACGCAAACCAACCCTATGAAACATCAGTTCGGTATCATCATCGGCAGAACTTGACTTTACCCCAACATCAGTAATCATCCATGCTTTTGCTCTAAGATGAGCACAAACAGTTTCTTTGAGCGGATAACCGGCAAAATCTGCTCTAACCTACAATTGTTTTTCCTTAATTGTTTTCATAAATATAAATCTCCCCCACAAAATGATATAATATGGTGAGATGTTTAAGCATATAAGACATTTACAAGACATAATTTTTGTGATATATTAACTTTGACATTTATAATTGAATCAAACACGATTTATAAATATACAATAATTCTTAATAATTATTATTTTGATAAACTTATACCAAATGTATTCCAAGAAGAAAAAATTAAAGTTCATGAAAAGGACCGATAATTGCTTTTAATTAGACCATAAATATTGTAAAGAAGCCAATTTATATGCAAAGTTACTGGATTTGGAATTACGGCGATTATGAAGTATATCATACAAACCTTGTCAACTCAAGGCGGCAAGAATACGGTGTAGATTATCCGGCATTTTGGAAATATTATGATGTAGACAGAAGTGTACAATTTTTCTGTGAAATAACTGCCGAAACATCCGGATACATTCGTCTGCATCTTCACGGCAAGGGGTATTTGATGGTAGATAACAAAAGAATCCGTGATGGTGTATCAGCAAGAATAGGACAAGGGTATCACAGTCTTAAAATATGTGTTTGCAATCTTACGGGTTTACCATCAGCATACATAGAAAGCGATGTCTGCTCAACAAATAAAAACTGGTATACAATAAACGAAGATGGGGATAAAATACCTGTCGGCTGTGAAGTTCAATATTCGGACATTAATTCAAGTCCAGAAAAGTTTATATTCGAATATCGCAAAATCGTTCCTGTGACGGCAACAAATATTAACGGAGGAATTTTATATGACTTTGGAAAAGAAATTTTTGGCTTTCTCAATATAATTAATGTTTCTGAAACTGATATACTTCATATCAGTTACGAAAAGTCTGACAGAGAAGCACTTGACACACAATACTCAATTTTATTCGAAGATGTAACCGGATGTAAAAAATATCAACTGTGGCAGAGAGGATTTCGTTACATATTCTTAAGCGGGACAGAAAATCCGACGGTTTTTGCGTGTCTGTGGAATATTTACCTCTAAAGTATAAAGGCAAATTTAGGTAATCTTGAATATTTCGAGGCATCTGTTCCGTTAGATAAAGGCATGGTTACTGTAAAAGCAGATAAAAAATATGTTACAATATGTTACAATATTTTCAAGTATTTCAGGCGGTACAGTAATTATAGGAAAAAACAAACTTGAAATTCCGCAAAATATTAAAATAAAACTTCCATGGAACAAAATAATATAAAAGACTATAGTGAGGATTTCATATAAGTATATTTGAAAACATTTGTTTTATTAAGCTCGATAGGAAACCAAACAAATCATTCGGATATAAAAACCTAGCACCTATGTTTCGAAGAAAATTTTATGTTGACAAACTCCAAGGCACTGCAAAATTATATGTTTGTTCACTTGGATATGGATATGTCTATATAAACGGTCATAGTATTACTAAAGATATCTTTACTGCACCAGTAAGCAACTACAACAAAACCATTTGGTATAACACATATAGTGTCACCGAATTCCTCAAACCCGGAAATAACATAATTGCCATTTGGTGCGGCAATGGATGATATAACGAAGAAATGAAAACATCTTGGAATTTTAATCAAGCTGAATGGAGAGATGTCCCAAAAACAATACTTCGCCTGGATATGAACGGAAAAACCATTGTCAAAACAGATGAAAATTGGAAGGTTCTTCCCTCATCCGCAGTTTACTTTAACGTCCGCCGTATGTTCCGCCGATGTTTTTTCCCATCCAGCATCCCAGAACCTTACTTTTATATTCATCAAAATTCAACATAAGTTTTCCTTCTCCTTTATACGTATTGTTTTTTATATTCCGACGGAGAAATTCCGCAACGGCTTTTAAACACTCTTGAAAAATAATAAAGTGATGAAAAACCGCAAGCATCCGCAATTTCCGTCATGGTCATCATATTACTTTCAATCATGCTTTTTGCCTGCACAATTCTGTAATCAATCAGAAAATCCATAGGACTTTTACTGAAATATCTTCTGAAAAGAGATATAAACCTGCTCTGCGAATATCCGGAAATATGTGACATATCACATATCGTCCAGTTATCCGAAAAAAATTTTTTCATCTGATTGCAAACATTGCTTATTCTGCCGAATTCGTCGATATTGATGTGTTTTTTATACATCTCGTTTATTCGTGCAAACTCAATAAAGAGGTTAAGCGTAAGCACCTTTAACTTATCATCTTTAAATTCAAATTCGGAATTCAGTTCATTATGTATATCTGAAATTATCTCCGAAATACTGTTATTTCTCTGAGAACGAACTATTTCATTAAGCGGAATATTATATTTGTTCACCAAGCGGTCAATCATAGTGCCATTGATGTACATCCAGTCATTTACAAAGCCCTTTTTCGAATTTGAACTACTCGTATGAAATGTTGGAAAATACGGTTCATGAAGAACATAACTGTATGCATACCCCTGTTCAATACCGTTTTTTGTACGGCATTCAAATGGAGTTTTGAAATAAATCAGCAGATAACAGTCTTTATAAGAATTCTCCTTCTGCGTAAAAACATATTCTTTTTCATGACTAAACCCAACACCACAAAGCCTTATATTAAGTTCGTCCATAACTTCACCTCATATTTTTGTTCATCTGCTATAAGTGTAACATTACGCACTGTGTTATGTCAACTTAAATTTAATATAGACCCAGCAGCCGCATACTGATTACCCATATTATTAATGAATATTGAAATAATTATTTAATATATCAAATTGAGTGATACGACAACCATGAGTTTAACTCTTAATATTCTTATGCCTGCAAATTTTTCCGGTTTTAGTTTTGTCGTCATTGAAAGATGGCAAGCCTAAAGCGGTCTTCTTTTCAAAATTGACTAAAAATATCCCGTCATAATGTGCATGTAGTTTTACCGAACCGATTTTTCTCAAGACAAGCAAACGAAAGTAACTAACGCGATTATATCATCAAGTAAGTTTGTGCATTATTGGTAAAAATCGGTCGATAAAGAACATTGGGGATTTAACTCTCGTTCACCCATTTCCCTTTATCGTCTTCGGTATTATGAATGAATATGTTCCACAACTTCTCCTTACCCACTCCGCGCCGTTAAAAATAACGGCGGTAGTATTAAACGGAACTTTTACATGAAGTTTAATTTTCTCTTCGCTCCGCTCCCATTTCACCTCAATCTTGCCGTAAACGGTATTAACCATCGCTGACGCCCACTGCAATTTTTCAGAATAAAACGGTGATATACTGAATTCTTTATATCCGCCTGCTTCAGCTGAGGGTTTTATTCCGCACAAACCATAATAAAACCATGAATCAAATCCTCCGAGAGCGGTATGATTCTGGGAACCGTTACCTTCCCATGTTTCCCAAAGAGCGGTAGCACCGCAATCTGCCATGTAGCCATAACTTGGGTAATCAGTTTTGGACAGTATGTTGCAAATCGCACCATTCATACCGATACTATCGAGAACTTCAAACAAAAACTGAGTACCGTACATTCCTGTATCCATATGATAATTTTGCAATCTGAGATTATCAATCATATTCCCGATAACCGATTTCATTTTTTCTTTCGGCACTATTCCCGTACGAATGGGAAACACATCACACCCCTGTACACCGCTTGAATAGAATCCTTTCAAAAATGCCCTGTTTACAGCTTCCGATGCACTTTTTATATCAGGTTCAAACTCGTTTTCAATTTTAAGAACCCTGCATATGGCAGCACAGATTTTCATGCAGTGAATATAGTAGCATGTGTTTACAAGTTCGTTCGGAATTTTTATATTCTCGCTTTGTGGACAACTCCAAGGATGCTCGCTCGGAAGGCACCAATCCCCCAGACACCAACTTCCGTCCTCCTCGCTGTCAATAAGTCCACTTTTGTTGAGCTTACTCTTCATATAATATATCCAGTTTTTCATATTGGGATAACACTGTACCAATGTACCTGTATCACCGTATTGCAAATAAAGATTCCATGGAACAATCACGATTGCACTACCCCATGCATACCCCCCTCCGCCACCGGTAAACGGTGCGGAATGGGCTACAAATCCTGTCTGCTTATTCTGCGTACCTACAATATCTACAATCCATTTTCTATAAAAATTATAAGTATCTAAGTTATACATCGCACTGTTTGACGAAACCTGACCATCGCCCGTATAGCCCATCCTTTCCCTGTGTGGACAGTCCATAGGCACGCCGCCGTGCATATTCGACATTTGTGAGTTAAGATACATATCGTGAACTTTGTTAAAAAGTTTATCAGAACATTCAAAAACCGCTCTTTTTTCAACCGCACTGTGTACAGAGCACGCTTTTACACCGACGATTTCGACACCATTTGTAACAATTCTGAAATATCTGAAACCATGCCACACAAAATGTGGCGTGTAAACTTCGATACCGTCTCCGCTCAAAATAAACTTATCTTTTTGTATTTGAAACTCATCGCTGCTCGCGTAACCGACTGTAGATGTAAAGTTAAGCGTACCGTCGTCATTAATACATTCTGAGTAGTAAATTTCAACCTCATCCCCCATATTTCCGCGACAGGCAATAGACGCAAAACCCGAAATCACTTTGCCGGCATCGTAGGTATTCTCGCAAACTTCTAACGGAGTTATTTCTTCAGCAACTCTGTCCGGCGGCGAAAGTTGAATTTCAAGTTTTGCATCCGGTGCACCGTGAATCTCCGCATGCCTCCAAACAGGTGCAAGTGAAGCGTCGTAAGTTTCGCCCAGAAAAATATTATTATATGTAATCGGGCTTTCTCCGGTCTGCCATGTTTCATCAGTTGTCAGCAAAAAATCATCTACATGAAGTTGAAACATAGTTTTCAGACCGCCTCTATATGAAAACTTTCCCTCACCAATTCTTTCCGTCTGATTATACCAACCATTTCCAAGCCAGATTTCAACAATATTTTTTCCGGTTTTTACATATCGACAAACATCGTACGCAAGATATTTTACCCGTTTTTCCGTAACACCATTGAATCCGTAGGCAAGATTTGAATATTCTATGTCATCGTAGTCTGTCTGATTGGGAACAAAATAATCTTGTCCAACCTTTTCGCCGTTTATGAACAATTCAAAATATCCGAGCCCGCATATATAAGCATAGGCACTGTTGAAATCCGACTCTATACAAAACTCTTTTCTGAACGCAGGAGCATTCGGTTGTTTTTCACAACCTATCCATTCTGCAACCCAGTCACCTGCGTAAAGCCCTGTAACAAAAAATGCCGTGTTGCTTTTGTATATGATTCCGTCAGTTCCTATTTCCACAAACCAGAAATACTTTGTGTGAGGCTTCAAGGCATTTCCGCCGTATCTTACAAAGGCACTTCTGTCGCTTTTCACCAGTCCGCTGTCCCAAACTGTATTCCCGTTTTCATCAGATATAACAATACGGTAGGAAGTCTGATATTTCTCATGGATATTTTCACATATCCATGAGAAGCAAGGTGTTTCGGATGTACCCACCGGGTTTATTTTTTGTTCACATTTAAGTATTATATTCATATAAACCTACCTTTTAAACATTACTTTTTTCTCATAGCCTTTCAAATCCGCCAACCACTCCGTGTTTTGTGGAATATCCTTCGACATGCAGTACCAATCCCATACAGTACTCGAGGGCAACGACCGAAATTCATCAGTAAGAGCAAGCCTTTTCGTGAAATCTCCCTCGTTTTCGGCATCTTTAATCATATTCATCGGCTCAAGCATGGCTGCAAGAAGTGCCTTTTTGGTTGCTCTAGTTCCGATAGTCCATGCCGCAATTCGGTTTATGGTCGCATCAAAATAATCCGTTCCGATAAATGTATTATCTAAAGTCCCTGCCGAAACAATCTCGTGCATAACCGAATTAACTTCATCGCTGTTTATAACAACATGGTCACTATCCCAGCGGATTCCACGCGTCAGATGAACCATGAGTTTATTCGAATAAATCATAACCGAAGAAATTTTATCGTCAATCATCTCGGTTGGGTGGAAATGCCCCATGTCAAGATTCATAATAGTGTTGCCGATTTTGTTAGCCCTTGCGTACCCATAATACAGAAGGTAAAAATCATGCGAACCAACCG
>CAKSDT010000015.1 GCA_934446135.1 uncultured Clostridia bacterium | reverse complement strand
GCCTAAACTCGGCTATCATGCCCACTAAAAACCGATATTTTGTCATATAAAAATCTAATTTACAGAAAAAATTTCACACGCCCTCAAATCCCAATGAGTTTTGCCTGTTATTTTATTGTGCCTCCGCCAATTACTACATCTTCATCATATAAAACGACGGCTTGTCCTTTGGCAATGGCTCTTTGTTTTTCATCAAACTTAACAACAATTTCATCACCGTTTTGAGTTACCGTTGCCCATTCTTCGGTTTGTCTGTATCTTATTTTTGCCTTGCATCTAATAGGCTCCCTTATCTCATCTACAGAAATTAAATTAATATTATCAGCAATTAAAGTGTCAGAAAAAAGTTCATCTTCATTGCCTACCGTAACAGTATTATTTTCAACACATTTTGAGCAAACAAAAAGCGGTTTCCCGTATGATATTCCCAAACCCTTCCTTTGTCCAACAGTATATCTTATTATTCCTTTATGCTTGCCAACCTTCGTACCATCTTTTAACACAAAATCACCTTCCGGCATTTTTTTACCAAGATAATTCTCAATAAATGCAGAATAATCGCCGTCAGGTACAAAACAGATATCCTGACTTTCTTTTTTGTGAGCGTTTACAAACCCTTGTTCTTCTGCTATTTTTCTAATCTCCTTCTTAGTGTAATTGCCAAGGGGAAATAGTGTGTGGGCAAGTTGCTCTTGTGTAAGTGAATACAAAACATAACTTTGGTCTTTTGTCAAATCCTCTGCTTTTTTTAGTAAATATCTATCTTTTTCTTTGTCGTATTCAATCTTTGCATAGTGACCTGTAACAACATAATCGTAACCCATCTCATACATTCTCTGCATAAGTTTTTCAAATTTCAGATACCGGTTGCAATCAATACACGGATTTGGCGTCCCTCCTGCTAAATATGTATCAACAAACTTACGAATAACTCTGTCATTAAAGTTATATTTAAAATTAAAGACATAATATTGCATACCTAAGTTATAAGCAACACTTCTGGCATCCTCAATATCACTTAGTGTACAGCAGATCTTTTCTCTTTCCATTCCTATATCATCATTATCATACAGTTTCATAGTTGCACCTACGCACTCATATCCGTTTTTGACAGAAAGATATGCTGCAATTCCGGAGTCAACTCCCCCACTCATGGCAATTAACGCTTTTTTCTTCATAACTACTCCTTCAAAAATAATCCTCCGACAGTTCGGAGGATTAAATGATTATAAATTATAATATGATCTTACTGCTATTGCAATCGACGCTTCTCTTGTAGTATTTGCTTTAGGATCAAATTTATTATCGCCGACGCCTTTTATAATATCCTTTTCTTTCATAAAGTAAACCGAATCAACTGCATAATCACTTATGTCCGAAGTATCTCCGAATTTTTCGGATTTAGATGAATCAAATTTTTGGTTTCCATTTGCTATTTCAATCGTTCTGAAAAGCATAGTTGCAACCTGTTCCCTCGTTATTAAAAGTTCAGGTCCGAATTCTGTGTCACTCATACCTTTTGTTATACCGAGATTATACGCTTTAAGTATTTCAACATCATCTGTGTCCTTAAAAGGATTAGGACCCGCTTCTGCTTTCTTTCCCGATAATGTTTCATAAAGTTTTACAGAAAGTGCTGCAAATTCCTGTCTTGAAATAGACTGTGTCATATCTTTATTATCAAGAATTTCCGGAATTACTTTTATATTATTTGCCGCTTTAAGTTCGGGAACAGCCCAATCAGATGCCTTCGTCCACTGTGCCGGCTTGTAAACATCATCTTTTTCAGGAACTTTTACATCCGTATTTCCGCCTGTTGACGGTCTTGAAGATGAACCCGATGAAACCGCCGGAATTTTAAGTACTGCATTGTTGATAGTAGGCTGATGTGAAATTGTCTTATTGCCTTCTGTCAACTGGTATATTCCGCCCGGATATGTAACATAAAATTCAAAAGTATTTTCAACTGATGTATCAAGTTTATTCTTAAGTTCAAATGTTACGCTTAACACTTTTCCGTCACCTAAAATATTCGAAGTTGAAACTAAAGCAAGTTCAACATATCCAAGTTCGTTATCATGCACATTTTTAAAATTCCATACAAGATTATTTCCTGCAAATACAGAATCAGTAACATTCGCATCAACAGGTAAAAGTTTATCGTTATCATACTTCATTCTAAGACCGAAACTGCTTATTCCCGGATTGTTTTTAATATTAACTTCAACAGTTATCATATTATTTACAAGATTACTTGTTTCAAGAGTCAAAACGGGTCTTGGAATTGCATACGCAGTAACAGATACAACTGTTAAAACCATTGCCATAACAAGAATCATAGAAAGTATTTTTTTCATATATAGCACCCCTTAATATTTATAGTTTAATATTACCATATATTACTTTAAAAGTAAATAGCAAATAATGTTTTATTTCGATATTTCAGACGCACATTTTTTGCACACATATTTATCCTTAAAATAAATAAGTCCTGATTGATTGCCGCAAAAAATACAATTGTTTTCCGCATACTTTTTAAGAACAATCTCGTTATCCCTTGCGAATATTTCAATTTTATTGTCAGTATCTGTAACTCCTATTGCTGTTCTCAATTCTTTTGGAATAACAAATCTGCCCAACTCATCTATTTTTCTTACTATGCCTGTTGCTTTCATATAATCTCCCGCCTCATTCATATTTTGACAATATAATACCACATCTGCCAAAAATTGTCAAATTATTTTTTCAGTGCTTTTTTAAGTGCCTCGGCCAGAGCGTTATTTGAAAATTCCGCATCCTCCTGTTTTTGTTTTTTTAGATAATTTTTAACATCATATTTACCGACTTTATCTGTTTTGGTATCAGAAAGTTTTTTTCTGAAGCCACAGGTACATCTGAAAATTTTATTTTCACCTGTACCGTAAAGTGTCATAAACTTGTGACATTCCGGACAACGCAGTTTCGAATTTTGAGAAATGTGTTTTCTATAATGACACGCCGGATTTGAACAAACAAGCATCTTCCCTTTCTTACTGTTAATTTCTAAAAGAAATTCTCCGCATTCAGGACATTTTTCTTTTGTGATATTATCGTGTTTATATGTCTTTGCAGAATTTAAGGTATCAGTTACTAACTTTTGAGTATACTCCTTAATATTCTCTAAAAACAACTTAGGTTTTTCTTTCCCTGAACTTATATCTGACAATTTTTTCTCCCACTTCGCAGTAAGTTCTGGAGATTTTAAATCATCCGGAACAAGATTAACAAGTTGCATTGCCTTCTTTGTGGGAACAAGTGTGTTATTTACTCTTTCAACATTGAGGCTGGTTACAAGTTTTTCGATTATATCGGCTCTTGTAGCCGGAGTACCAATGCCCGAAACCTCTTTTAGCACATTTTTCATATCAGAATCATTAATAAATTTACCTGCATTTTCCATAGCATACAAAATTGATGCTTCTGTATATCTGGAAGGCGGTTGAGTAAACGCTTTGTTTCTTGTAACATCTTTTATCAAAAATCTATCATTAATATTAAGCGGTGGAATTACATCAACTATTTCAGTTTCTTCTTCATCAGATACAATGTTTGATAAGCCCCTCCAGCCGTTTTCTTTTACGGTTCTGCCGTTTGCAAAAAATTGTTCACCGACAGCATTCGCCTCAATTGAGATTTTTAAATACTTATATCTTGGCAAAAACATACACAAAAAGCGTTTTGCAACAAGATCAAATATATTTTTTTCCTCATCTGTAAGGGCATACCAGTTTACAGGTTGTTCAGTAGGAATTATTGCATGATGGTCTGTCACCTTAGCATTGTCAATAAATCTCTTGTCAGGCTTATAATCATCTAGATTTATGCTTTTTATTATCTTTGAGTAATTATTAATACTTATTGCTGAAAGCCTTTCTGCAAATGACGGAATAATGTCATCCGACAAGTATTTAGAATCTGTCCTTGGATAGGTTACAATTTTATGTTTTTCATACAAACTCTGCATTATTGAAAGAGTTTTTTTAGCAGAGTATTTATATATCTTATTCGCATCACGCTGAAGTTCCGTTAAATCATAAAGTTGAGGCGAAGGTTCTGATTTTTCTTCTTTTTTTACATTTGTAACTACTGCTTCGCTTCCCTTAAGTTTTTTCATTAATGACACTAAAAAATCCTCATCAAATATTTTTGTATCACCGGATTTTGCACGCCATTTAAGTTTGATATTCTCAGATTTGATGTCAAGAGTATAATACTCTCTCGGTTTAAAACTTGAAATTTCCTTTTCTCTTTCTGTAATCATATAGAGTGTTGGAGTCTGTACCCTGCCGGCAGAAAGCGAAGCGTTAAATTTACATGTCAATGCTCTTGAAATATTTAGTCCCACAAGCCAATCCGCAACTGCTCTGCACTGACCGCTTTTATAAAGATTCTCATATTCCTTACCGTCTTTGAGATTGTTAAACCCATCTTTTACCGCTTTTTCCGTCTGTGACGAAATCCACAATCTTTTTACCGGCTTTTTAAATCCTGCTTTTTCCATAATCCATCTTGCAACAAGTTCACCTTCCCTTCCGGCATCGGTTGCAATTATAAGACTATCTGTATCATCGGACTTTAAAAGAGTTTTTACAATGTTGTATTGCGGCCTTGTTTCCTTAATTACTTCAAGTTTCATCTTTTCCGGCATAATGGGGAGTTGTTCCTTATTCCAGTGCTCATAACTTTTATCATATTTTTCCGGTGATGCAAGTGTTACCAAATGCCCGAGTGCCCAAGTAACCCTGTATTTCTCACCTTCAATATAACCATTGCATTTTTTTCTGCAGCCAAGAACTGATGCAAGTTCTCTTCCAACAGATGGTTTTTCTGCTAATACCAAAATTTTTCCCATAAAATGTTTCAACATAGCATAATGCTATGTTGAATGTTCACTCCTTTATTTTATTAATTCACCATTTAAAGACCAAGTCCGGCATTCAGTTATTTTAACTTTTACGAAAGTTCCGATTAACTCGTCGTCACCCTTAAAATTGACAACCTTATTGCCATCTGTGCGTCCCTGAAGTACCTCAGAATTATTTTTTGAATATCCGTCCACAAAAACTTCAAGAATCTTATCCTTATATGTTTCGTTAATTTCCCTTGATATTTCATTTTGAACAAGCAAAAGTTTATCAAAATTGTTCTGTATCTCCTCCTCCGAAAGCATTGGCTGCATATTTGCCGCCTTTGTTCCTTGCCTTTTAGAATAAATAAAGGTATACAAGCCATCAAACCTTACTTCTTCTACCAAACTTACAGTGTCTTCAAAGTCTTCATTTGTTTCTGTCGGAAAACCTACTATAACATCGCTGGTAAGGTGTATATCCGGAATTTTGCTTCGAACCTTTCTTATTGTTTCAAGATATTTTTCACGATTATAACTGCGATTCATATCTTTAAGAACTTTATTACTGCCTGATTGAAAAGGTAAATGAAGCTGGTGACAAACTTTCTTGCATTCAGCCATTGCGTCTATAAGTTCATCAGAAATGTCTTTAGGATGCGATGTCGCAAATCTGATACGCTCTATTCCGTCTATTTCATTTACCCGTCTTATAAGTTCTGCAAAAGTGCAGCACTTTTCCAAATCCTTACCATATGAGTTTACATTTTGACCCAAAAGAGTAATTTCTTTATATCCGTCCGATGCAAGTTTTTTGATTTCATCTACGATATCTTCAGGTTTTCGGCTTCTTTCTCTGCCTCTTACATACGGAACTACGCAATAAGTACAAAAATTATTGCAACCGTACATAACTGTAACCCATGCTTTATATTTATCATCATGTTTAACAGGAATATCTTCGACGATAAACCCATTTATATCCATAACATCTACAACCGATTCTTTTTTTGCATTATATAAAATTTCAGGAAATTTATATAAAGAATGTGTTCCAAAAATCATATCAATATGTTTAAATCTTTTATGTAGTTTTTGTGCAATATCCTTTTGCTGAACCATACATCCGCAGACACCGATCAACAGGTCTTTTCTCTTTGACTTAAGTGCCTTTAATGCACCAACATTGCCTTTTAATCTGAATTCTGCATTTTCTCTTACTGCACATGTGTTAAAGATTATTAAATTTGCTTTTTGATTATCCTCTGTGAGTTCATATCCCATTTCAATAAGCATACCTTTAATACGCTCAGAATCATTTTCATTTTGTTGGCATCCATAAGTTATAATATGTGCCAACGGTTTATAAGGAAGAGCATTGTTAAGTTGAAGTATTTTATATGAATATTCCTTTTGTTTTAAAAGTTCTTCTTCAGTAACCGTAATATTATTATTTGACATTAATCCTAGTTTTCCTCCAAAAGTTTATTCTTAAGTTCCCACAAATCACGGGACAAATCCACATAATATGTATGAGGATTTTCAAATCTCAATACTTCATCCCATAAAAGTCCGATTTGCTCTTTACAATAATTCTGAATATCTTTAAGTGACGGAGATTCATAAATACAGTTTCCTTTATCAAAAAGTTGTACCATAAGTTTTTTTGCAGTAAAATTCGAAACAGTCTTCTTCTTCCATGTATGTTCAGGATCAAATAAAACATATTCTTTTGTTCCGTCAATTACCTCATCAAACAATGTGACAACATCTGCAACTGCTTTCCCGGATTCATTTGAAATAAGTCTGTATACCGTTTTAAATCCCGGGGTCGTAATTTTAGAAACATTCTCGCTCTTTTTAATTTTAGGAATAATATGATTATCTTTTTCAACTGCTACAAGTTTATATACACCGCCGAAAACCGGTTCTGACTTTGATGTAATAAGTCTTTCTCCAACACCAAACGAATCAATTTTTGCACCCTGAATAAGAGTATCTCTAATAATATACTCGTCCATAGAATTTGAAGCCATTATAATGCAGTCCTCAAATCCCGCATCATCAAGAATTTTTCTTGCCTTTTTTGAAAGATATGTTATATCACCACTGTCAATTCTTACTCCCTTGGGACGGTAACCCTTTGGAATAAGACACTCATTAAAAGCCTTAATAGCATTAGGAAGTCCTGATTTTAAAACATTATAAGTATCAATAAGAAGAACGCAGTTATCAGGGTAAAGTTCAGCATATGCCTTAAAGGCATCATACTCAGAATCAAATGCCTGAATCCAACTATGTGCCATTGTGCCGACCGCAGGAATACCAAACATTTCTTCCGCAATAGTGCAAGCGGTTCCGGCACAACCACCGATATATGCTGCTCTGGCACCATAAATTGCACCATACGCTCCCTGTGCTCTTCTTGATCCAAACTCAAAAACAGGTCTTCCGTCAGCGGCTCTCACTATTCTGTTTGATTTCGTTGCGATAAGACTTTGGTGGTTTACTGTAAGTAATATCATAGTCTCAACAAACTGTGCCTGAATCATAGGACCCCTTACAGTAACAATAGGTTCATGCGGAAAAATAGGCGTACCCTCGGGAACAGCCCATATATCACATTCAAATTTGAAGTTTTCCATATAGTTAAGAAATCCCTCGGAAAACTGTTTCTTACTTCTTAGAAATTCTATATCTTCCTTTGTGAATTTCATATTTTGTATATACTCACAAAGTTGTTTAACACCCACCATTATTGCAAATCCGCCATCGTCAGGCACACTTCTGAAAAACATATCAAAATACCCGATTTGATCAGACATACCATACTCAAAATAGCCATTTGCCATAGTTATTTCGTAAAAATCGGTAAGCATCGTAAGATTGTCTTTAAACTCAAAATTAATCATATGTTATTAACCTCGATTCAGCATTTTTTAATAGAATTTTAGTTTGATTTAAAATATTTCCATATTTCTTAAAAAGGAGGTGTTTTTACACCTCCTTTTATAAGTACTTATCTGTTTTTTATCATATATCTGATAAATTCATAAATATATATTACAAGAAGAACCAGTGCTGCTGCTCTGTGAATGTTTCTCGGACCCGAAAGATAGTTGCTTACCGTCGGGAAAGCAATGCCGAGCAAGATGCTATATCTTAAAAACACAACTATCACGAACGCAAAAACACTCGCAACAAACTGATAAAGGCTGACCTTTTTAAAGCCCAATGACAAAACTCCTGCTGCAATCGTTGCACATCCTAAAATGCCTACGGTAATTTCAAGAATTTTATAATACATTGAAAAATACGAAGGTGAAACGCTTATAACATAAGTCAAATATATATAAAAACCAATTAATATTGCATACAGTGTTGAATATAAAAATCTGTTTACAACCTGTTCATTTTCTTTTTTATTTATCATTATTATACCTCTCCAGTCTTTTTGTCTAATTCTCCCAGTTCATACATTATAACAGAAAGCATTGTGAAAGATGCGGTTTCTGTCCTTAAAATTCTGTTACCAAGCGTTACTTTATATATTTTCTCTCTGTCGGCAAGTTGAATTTCATCGTTTGAGAAACCACCTTCAGGTCCAACTATATAACCGATTGATTCAGCAGTCAAATTACTTTTCAAAAATTTTTTTAACGAACCTTCCCTTTCGCACTCATAAGGAAGCAATGCAAGATCCAGTGACTTCATCATCTTTATTGCTTCGGAAAATGCAACAGGCTTTTTAACGGTAGGTACTATTGCTCTTTTACATTGTTTTGCAGCCTCCGTTGCAACACGCTGCCAGCGTTCCGATTTAAGTCCGTCTTCCTTAAATTTAACCACTGAATATTCCATTTGAACAGGGACAATTTCGCTTACACCAAGTTCAACACATTTTTGGATAACAAGTTCCATTTTAGTCCCTTTCGAAAGTCCCTGAAATGCAATTACCTTAATGGACGGTTCATTATTCGAAATATATTTACTTTTTATTTCAGCAGTAAGAGTTTTCCCCTCAATTTTCATAACAGAAGCAACATATACATATCCGGAGTTATCACATATTTCAAATTCATCACCGACTTTATACCGTAAGACTTTGATAATATGATTTGCCTCATCACCACAGATTGTAATTGTTGCCGAATCAGGTACCCTTTCTTCCAAAAAACACCTGTGCACTAAAAACACACCTTCTATAAAATTCTACTATTTTACACTCATTTTGTCAACATTTTTTTACAATATTTTATACCAAAATCACTTTGATGCACCGCATTTTGTACACGGAGTTTTTCCGCTTTGCTCTGCTTCACGCTTTGTTACAGCAAGTTTAGTCTTTTTTAGGAAAGAACAATCGGCAGTATGATACTTTTTCCCTGATTTAGTGACATAAACTACATCGCTGTCCTTAAACTCAGTTTTTGACTCAGCTTTTTCCTCTTTACGAGGCTCAACAACTTGTACTTTAATTCTGTTGCTTTTTACTCCGGATTTAACATCATAAGCATACAGAAAACACTCGCCATCGTTTACACACTTTAATACGCCGCCTTCAACATATGCAATATTTTCATCCGAACTTTTGAACCTAAGTTCAGATTTCTTTGAAATCGTTGGTTCCATAACTATTTCCAATTGCTTCTGAGTTCCTTTTCTCTGAGATATCTGATCCGGAGTTAATGTAACCTTTTTAGTTGAAGGATAAAAATCAAAGAGCGTTAGGACCGCTAATAAGACCGCCGTAAAAGTAAGCGAGACTTTCCTTTTCATTTCTATACGCCAATTTATCCACAAAACTGAAACCAAAGCAATTAAGAGCAAAATAACAAAACACTTAATCATACCTTCTTTGCTGCTTGCGAATTGATGAAATCTATCAAAAAAAGCAATTACATCAGATACTGTTAAATAATGTTTCAAATTCTTCACCGTCAATTTTTTCTTTTTCAAGAAGTGCCTGGGCAACAACATGAAGTTTAGACATATTCTCGTTTAAAATACCTATACACTTTTCATAACCTGAATCAATAATGCTTCTGATTTCTTTGTCAATCTGAGCAGCAACTTCTTCAGAGTAATTTTTAGCATGACCAAAATCTCTTCCGAGAAATACCTCCTGGTCTTCGGAATCATAAAATACTGTACCGAGATTATCACTCATACCATATTTGGTAACCATACTTCTTGCAATTTCTGTAGCACGCTGAATATCGTTTGACGCACCCGTACTGATATCATCAAGAACAAGTTTTTCAGCAACTCTTCCTGCAAGGAGCACAATAATTTCGTCCTGCATTTCATTCTTTGATCTGTACGATCTGTCTTCGGTAGGCAAGTGCATTGTATATCCTCCCGCTCTTCCGCACGGAATGATAGAAACCTGATGAACAGGATCCTGATCAGGAAGCACTCTTGTTGCTATTGCATGCCCAGCCTCGTGATATGCAGTGAGTTTCTTTTCTTTTTCATTAATTTGCTTTGATTTCTTTTCCTGTCCGACAATAACCTTAATCATGGCATTGTTAAGATCGGACATAGAGATCGCTTCTCTGTTATTTTTAACAGCCATAAGAGCCGCTTCGTTCATAAGATTCTCAAGTTGAGCACCTGTAAAACCGGCAGTCGTTTTAGCTATAACGGAAAGATCTGCATTCTCATCCAACGGTTTATTCTTCGAGTGAACTTTAAGTATTGCTTCCCTGCCTTTGACATCCGGATAACCGACAACTACCTGTCTGTCAAATCTACCCGGTCTTAAAAGTGCAGGGTCTAAAATGTCCGGTCTGTTTGTTGCGGCAATTATTATTATACCCTCAAACACTCCAAATCCGTCCATTTCAACCAAAAGTTGATTAAGAGTCTGCTCTCTTTCATCGTGACCGCCTCCAAGACCGGCTCCCCTTTTTCTTCCTACAGCATCAATCTCATCAATAAATACTATACAAGGTGAGTTTTTCTTTGCCTGTTCAAATAAATCACGGACTCTTGAAGCACCAACACCAACAAACATTTCAACAAAATCAGAACCGCTTATTGAGAAAAAAGGAACCCCTGCCTCACCGGCTACTGCCTTTGCAAGAAGAGTTTTACCGGTTCCCGGAGGACCTACAAGCAAAACACCCTTAGGTATTCTGGCACCCATTTTTCTAAACTTTTCAGGAGATTTTAAAAACTCTACAACCTCCATAAGTTCTTCTTTTTCCTCATCTTCACCGGCAACATCTTCAAATCTTACCTTTTTGCCGTTTTCGGAAACGGCTTTTGCCTTACTTTTACCGAAAGACATAGCACCTCTTCCGCCGCCGTCTTTTCCATTAAGCATCATCATCCAAAAAACAATAAATATTATAACCAAAACCATACCCGGAAGCATACTGAGCCACCACGGTGTTTTGACTGTTTCAGGAACAACAACTTTCAGAGTACCTGAATCGATTTGTCTTTTAATAGACTCTCCCACATCATTATATAGTATCTGAACAGAGGGGATTGACACTGTAAATGTACTGTTATCAATACGGACTGCTTTAGCCGTATCGCTTCCGACAGTAAGTTCCTTAATTCCACCTGACTGCACCTCTTTAACAAGATCGGAATAAACCTTTGTTTCTGTAGCAGGTCCCTGATACATAAATGACGCAACTGCAAGTATTATCAAAAACAGTGCTGCATAAAACACTATACTACGTATATTCTTCTTCAAATCGGACTACCTCCCCCGAAAATTTTAAATTATTTTGTATATACTTCTTCCTTAAGCACACCGATATAAGGAAGATTTCTGTATTTTTCGTCATAATCAAGTCCGTAACCAACTACAAATTCATCAGGAATTTCCTGACCTTTATATTTAAGTTCAACTTCACATATTCTTCTTTCCGGCTTATCAAGCATTGCACAAACATCAATGCTCGCAGGATTTCTGGTTTTAAGAAGTCTAATGAGATTTGAAAGTGTAACACCCGAATCAAGAATATCTTCGGCAATAAGCACACTTTTCCCTTCAATCGATTCTCCCAAATCCTTAATTATTTTAACGACACCGGATGTTTTTGTACCGTTTCCGTAACTTGAAACCACCATAAAATCTATGCTCATAGGTATTGAGATATGCAGTATGAGATCAGAAGCAAATACAAAAGCACCTTTCAAAACAACAACCACAACAAGTTCTTTTCCTTGATAATCCCGGCTTATCTGCTTTCCCAACCTCTCGTTTATCTCTTCAATTTGTCCTTTTGTTACAAGAATCTCTTTGATATCATTTGTCATATTTTATGTCTTCCCCCTGTATCTTAAGTATATTTACTGAATCCTTATCAACTTTGTATTTATCACTTCTTTTTACACCATACACCCACATTATATCGTCAGTTGCAAAAATCGGAATTAACGATCTTTGGCTTGCCTCAACCTTATTATCAATTAATATATCTTTCACTTTCTTCGCAAACCTAAACCCAAAGGGCGTTATCCTGTCACCGTTTCTCCGGTTTCTGATTTTGATTTTTCCGATAATTTTATCATAATCAAAGTATTCACAATTATTTTTTGAATAATCAATTTCATTTTTGTGAATTATTGACGTTTTAAATTTTATATTTGCTTCCTTGACTTCAACCTCTCCGCAAATTGGCAAGAGATATTCATAATCAGAGGGATGAGACTTTTTTTCGAAAACTATTTTACCATATTTCATACTGCATGAAACACCAAAACATAAATCGATTATTTTACCATGTTCCTTATCTTTAACGACGCTTATTATATAATCAATATGCCTCTTTTCAAAATCCTTGGTTGTTCCGGCAGCATTCTTATAAGCAATTTTAAGCGATTCTCTTTTTAAAGACTCCTCCATGAGAATAAAACTTTCCTTATCTATTATGGAAGAATCCTTTTTTATTTCAACAATTTTTTCAGCTGATTTAGTAATAAACTTACTGTCTTCATTTAATATATTAATAGTTCTTGAAAGATTCTTCATAAAATTAGGATTAAGTTTTATAAGTGCCGGCACAACCTCAAGTCTAATCTTATTTCTTGTACAGTCTGCCATAAAATTTGTTTCATCTTCAACAAACTCTTCTTCCTTAATATGAACATAATCTTCAAGTTGGGCTCTTGAGACCTCCAAAAGAGGCCTTATTATTTTACCCCTTACTTTAGGTATCCCTGAAAGTCCTTTTATTCCGCTGCCCCTTGACAGGTTCATAATAAATGTTTCACAATTGTCATTAAGATTGTGAGCGATAGCAATTTTAGTATACCCGTATTCTTTACACACTTCTTCAAAAAAATCGTATCTTGCTCTTCTGCCTGCTGTTTCAAGGCTAACTTTCAATTTTTTTGCAAGAGAAGGAACATCGACTTTTTTGATATGATAATTAATGTTATATCTTGTTGCAAAATCTGTAACAAATGTTTCGTCACGGGAGGCAGTATCTCTGATTGAGTGATTCATATGTGCAACACCTATATCATATCCCAGTTCCATAAGAACCAAGCAAAGACTGATAGAATCACACCCGCCCGAAAGTGCCACCAACACCTTATCATTCTTTGTAAGCATATTGTTCTCTGCTATTGTATTTTTAACAGTTTCAAGCATATTATTATCCAATCCTTATTATTCGTGAACATTATCAATACTCATAAATGTAGTATAATTTGGCTGCCACATAAGTTTGATGCGTCCCGTTGAACCGCTTCTGTGTTTTGCAACAACAAGTTCTGCCAACTGATTTGTATTTTCTTCATCATTTTCTGTCTCAGGTTTGTGAAGAAACATAACCACATCGGCATCTTGCTCTATCGCACCTGACTCCCTAAGATCCGAAAGAACAGGTGTCTTATCTGTCCTCTGCTCAATAGAACGGGACAACTGACTGAGAGTTATTATAGGAACTTCAAGTTCTTTTGCAAGAATTTTAAGTGATCTTGATATATCTGAAACCTGTTGCTGTCTATTTTCAATTCTTCCTTTGGATTGCATAAGTTGTAAATAATCAATTATTACGAGTCCCAAACCCTTTTCAAGTTTAAGTCTTCGGCATTTTGACCTAATTTCTGTGACTGTTATTGCTGCAGTATCATCTATATACAAAGGAGCGTCGGCAAGAGTTGCCATTGCATTGGACATTCTGATCCAATCATCAACATCAAGTTTTCCTGTCTTGAGTTTTGTGCTGTCTATAAGGGCATGTGAAGATATAATTCTGTTTGTAAGTTCTTCATCAGACATTTCAAGACTGAAAACCGCAACAGGAATTTTCTTCTTAACAGCAACATTTTTTGCAATATTAAGTGCAAAACTTGTTTTTCCTATACCGGGTCTTGCAGCAAGAATGTTAAGAGTGGACTTTTGAAGCCCGGAAAGCAAGAAATCAAGATGCTGAAACCCGGTTTCTACGCCGGTAATTTTAGTATCCATCGCTCCAAGTTCTTCAATTCTTTTGATGTTGCTTTCTGCAACATTTCCTACAATTGAAAAACCCTTTGTTGTCTTTCCGTTTAGAACATCAAAAACAAGTTTCTCTGCCATTTCGGCAATATCATCTGCCGGTTCCGATGCTTCATATCCGATTTTCGTAATCTTAGCAGACGCATCAATCAACTTTCTTAGCAAAGACTTGTCCTTAACTATCTTTATATAGTATTTAACATTTGCCGTTGTCGGAACACTCATACCAAGGTTTACAACAAATTCATTAGAGCCTATCGCATCAAGCACGCCCCTCTGCTTCAGAGCATCTGAAACAGTAACAACATCAATAGGCTTATTTTGATTAAACAGTGACTCCATTGCTGCAAATATTTCTTTATTTTCCTGACGATAAAAATCATCCTCAGACAAACTTTCAAAAGCAAGTGCTACTGACTCAAAGTCAATGAGCATCGAACCTAATACAGACTGTTCCGCTTCCAAACTATAGGGAGGAATTTTTGCACCCAAGTAATCTTCCATAAATTTATCCTTCTTTAATATCAACCTTCAATGTTCCGATAACATCAGGATATAATCTGATATTAACCGTAACACTTCCGGTGTTTTTTATATCTTCCATTTCAAATCTTCTTTTATCAATCTTTATATGATGCTGATTAAGTAATGCTTCTGCAACATCTTTATTTGTAACTGATCCAAACAATTTACCGTTAGAACCTGCTTTTGCGGTGATAGAAACAACAAGATTTTTCAATTTTTCCTGCATTTCTTTAGCTTCTTTTAACTCTGTTTCTTTCTTATATGCAAAAGCCTCATTCTGACCTTTAAGATCATTTACTGCTGATGCCGTTGCTTCTTTAGCAAGTTTTTTAGGTATAAGAAAATTTCTGGCATAGCCGTCACTTACATTAATCATTGTTCCTTTCTTTCCCTGACCTTTAACATCTTGAAGCAATATAACTTTCATTTAGTTCATTCCTTTCTATTTTATCTGTTCTTCCCTGTACTCATCTATAGCAGATTTAAGTTTCTGAACAACATCTTCACATGTTGTATTTGGAATTTGAACACCCGCGATATTATGATGTCCGCCGCCGCCTAATTTTTCAAGTATAACCTGGACATTGACATTTCCTGTAGACCGGCCATTCACCGCAACAACCGAATCCATTTCGCTTATAACGAATGATGCCTCTATTCCATTTACGGTAAGCAAAGCATCTGCTGCCTGAGGAGGCACTGTACGGTCAAAATTTTCCCCTTCATTTCTATAAACTGAAATAGCAATGTTCTTATTATATATTTCGGCGGATGATGCTATTTTTGATATTTCCACAAAATTGCCAAAATCATTTTTAAAATACGATCTGACTCTGTTAACATCTACCCCGAACCTCTTTAGGAACGCTGCTGCCTCGAATGTTCTCACACCGGTCTTTGTTGTAAACTGTTTCGTATCCATAACCATTCCGGCATACAGTGCTTCTGCCTCATAAGTAGAAAGATTAAGTTCATCACCGACATATTGCAAGAGTTCCGCAACCATTTCACAGGTTGAAGACGCATACGGTTCATGATAAACAAGACTTGTGTTTTCGATAAATTCAGACGCACGCCTGTGATGGTCAATTAAAATTATGTTTTTCCTGCCGTTCAATATTTCCGGAACATCTGTATATGAAGGCCGATGTGTATCAACTACCACTATCAATGTATCCTGTTTAACATAATTTTGAGCATCCTGCTTGCCGATTATAACTCCTTCATAATCTATATTTTCTTTTATCGAATTAAGAATATTATTTATTTGCGGCGAAGAACCATCATAAACAATATTTGCCTTTTTACCAAAACTTCTTGCAAAAGCACATACGCCTATAGCCGCCCCAATACTGTCAGTATCAGGAAATTTATGACCCATAACAACTATATTTGAAGAGTGTTCAAAAAGTTCCTTTATAGCAAGTGCCGTAACTCTTGCTTTTACCTTTGTGGTTTTCTCGTGCTCACGGCTTTTGCCACCGTAATATGCAACATTTCCGAAACTCTTTATTACAACCTGATCGCCGCCCCTTCCAAGTGCAAGGGTCATTGCTGATGTTGCATAATCATCTGCCGAATGCAAAGTTCCTTCTTTCACACCTATACCAATGCTTAAAGTTGGAGAAAACTTATTGCCGCATTTAATTTCCTTAACCTTATCAAGTATTGAAAACTTATCTTCAATAAGTGTGTTAAGATGTTTCTTTTTTATAAGAACCATATACTTATCTCTTTCAATTTTCTTAATAATACTTTCAGAAAATGAAAGCCAGTTGTATATTCTGTTTTCTATTTCAACCATCAAAAGACTCCTGTATGCCTCCGGAGTATTATGCAAAACATCATCATAATTATCTATGCTTATTATAGCCACAATAGGCATATCATCTTCGTACTTTTGCTTGATTTTATAATAACTGTCAATATCTAACAAATAAAGAACCGCAAGACTTGAATCATAATCCTTTTTTTCTGTCTTTAATGTATTTGCAAGTAAACAATAGTGTTTATCAAATAAATCAGATTCTGTTTTTAGTTCATTATCACTAAAAAGTTTTTGAACATCAACATCTGCAATAATTTCGTTGATATCAGTATCATAAAGTTCATTGTCCCCACAGATTTGATTAAAAAACTTATTATACCACAAAATTTTACCGTTTTCTTTTATGATAATTACCGGCATAGGAGCATAGACCAAACTTTCCTTTGTTGCATTATCAACATGAAAAGTTATGTCCTCTATATAATTGGTTAAGTTTCCATGTTTGTCTTTTACCATAATAACAACGGCAATAACAAATAAAACCGACAGCAACACTTCAACTGCCCCCAGCCAAACATTATACATAAAGGCAAGACCGCCGAATATAAACATACATACCAACGATGCAATCAAAACTATGAAATTTTCAGCACTTCTGTTTTTCATCTTATTTACCTACTTATCATTATTTTCATTATCTTGATCTTCTTTGGATCCGTCCTCTTCCGGCTGTTTTTCCTTTTCTTTTGTTTTTTTCAAAAGTTCTTCATACTGTTCCTGTGTAAGGATTGCAGGCTTACCGTTAACCAATCCGATATACCTTCTGTTTCCGGTAAGATTTCTGTAATCTCTGCGACAATCAGACAGTGCCATAATAGAAAGAATTACATTAACGACAGGAATCGTTGATAACACCGCTGCTATAAAAATCAATATTATTCTGAAAACCAGAGGAACTTTGTTCTTCTTCAAATAAAAGTCAACTATCGATAAAGCACAAATAAGTAAAAAGAACTGAATTATCGTATATATATTTACAAAAACAATAAAAATAACTCCGTCTTTTAAAACAAGTGCTGCAATCAGTGAAACTACAAATGCCATTGATGTTACAGTATCTATTTTAAACTTTGAAAATTCCACTTTAATGTATGAATTACATTTTGCCAGTTTAAGACCCAACTCACACAACGCTGTAATAAAATATGATACAGCAGATATTAATATTATTGCTATAGCAGGGCTGATATTAATAACAAAGTTAAGAACCATGTCAACATATTGCATAAAAACCGCTGAATAATCAGCCATTTCACTGTTCAAAACAGCCTGTTCAAAAAGCGTTCTGTAGTCATCTTTAAAATTCTCTATTCCCTGCATTATGTTTTGCAAACCATCAAGACCGTTTGTCAACAATAAAGAAACTGCAATCATCAGTACATAAACTGCACCAACCGCTGAAATAACTGCAATTATTCCATTTTCCTTTCTGCCAAGAAACGAAACCAAAAAACCGATTAATGCGTAACAAAATACAGAAAACGCAATATCAATGTTAAATTTTGTAAGAATAATCGCTACAGCAACATCAATTGCCGCAGTGATACCCGTTTTCATATTACCATATTTACTGTGTATAATTGCACAGGCTATTGGCAACATCAATATTCCTATTAAATTCAAAAATAAAATATTTACCGTTTGACAGACAACAAAAATTATTGTCACTGCCAAATAGAGTAAAAATGAAAGACCCCTGTTTAACATATTATTCTCCCAAAATTCCTAAGTTTGAAAATCAAACTCCTGCAAATATAATACATCAATATATTATAACAAATTTTTCTGGTTTTTACAAGTATTTTCAAATATTTTTCACTTATGTTTTATTTAACAACTCTGTTGTTTCCTTCTTTGTCGCTAATTACTGTTATAAGTCCATCATTATCTGTTCTGTAAACATCACTGTCATAGTATAAAATTCGTTCAACAACATTGGCATTTGGATGTTTGTATTTGTTGTCTTTTCCGACTGAAATAATTGAAATATCGGGAGTCGCCCTTCTTAAAAACAATTCTCCGGTTGATGTGTCACTTCCGTGATGTGCAACCTTAAGGACATCACAGTCTGCATCGTTTATTTCGGACTCGATTTCCTTCACTGCGTCACCCGCAAATAAATACTTTGATTTACCAAATTTTATTTGTGTTATAATTTCATTTTCATTGCCGTCCCCGTTATCGGAAGTTTTTAACATATTAATTTCGATATCACCATATTTGTCAGTTTTGCTTTTGTATAATATTTCATACTCAATTTTGTTTTTGATGCAATAAGATACTATTTTATCATAGAGTTCAACATCTTTATCTGTAAACGGAAATACAACTTTGCATACTTTGACATTATCAGCCAAAGGTATAAATCCACCGGCATGATCATCATGAAGATGAGATATTACAACTAGATCAATTTTTCTTACACCGTTCTTTCTAAGGTATGGTACAACATCATAATTACCACTGCTTTCAGTTCCGGTGTCAATCATGATACGGTTGTTGTTATTATTTATAAGACAACAATCAGCCTGACCTACATTAATAAAATCTGCTTTAAGTTTATCCTTGTAAATAATATCCGAATTATATCCTGCTACTATAAAGCAAACCGCAATCGCAAACGGAATAACTAATGAAATTATTTTATTTCTTAATACTTCGGCAAAATAGATAACAGGAATTATGGCCAACATCCAGTACCCGATATCAATGAGGATGTCTGTTTTCATCGTCATTTGTGCAAACGGAAATACACTTAAATAATGAAGAAATTTATACAAATTTGTAAATATTATTTCTGTAACAAGAGGTAAATTGAATCCGTTTGTGACAGTTGTTATAAGGCCCAGAGCATACAAAGCAGGAAGAACGGGTATTATTATTAAATTTCCGACAAAAGAAATAAGTGAAATTTCTCCAAATGTATTTGAAATAATCGGAAGTGTAACAACTGTAGTTCCGATAGTTGCAAATAAAATAGTTTTGACCTTTGAATACTTTAATTTAACCGAACGGTTTATACCTGTTCCTACTACCGATATTCCTATTGACGCCAAAAATGAAAGTTGAAATGATGTGTTATAAATAACATATGGATTTTGCAGCACAAAGAAAAATGCAATAACTCCCATCACTGTAAGCGAATCATAATTAAAAGCCAATTTATTGTAAAGCATCACCGTTACTATCATAAATGACGCTCTTATAACAGACGGCTCAAGTCCAGTTATAAAACAGAAGGTCGAGAGAAAAAAGAAATTAATCAGCCATTTATTTTCAAAATAAAACTTAAACGGATAAAACATAAAGGTTATTATCATGACTACAATACACACATGCATACCCGAAACCGCGAGAATGTGTGAAATACCAAGTGCTGAAAATGTACCTTTCATTTCATCACTCATATTTACTTTATCGCCCAATAGCAAGCCCTTGTAAAAATCTGCAGTTGCCTTTGAGAGAAAAACATAATCAATTCTATTTTTAATACATTTGGTTATATATCTTGACTGCTTGAAAGGAAATGCCCCGCCTTTTCCAATAACCTCAAATTCTTTTTCATTTATTGATAATGTATAAATCAGTCCCTCGGATTTATAATATCTGTCAAAATTAAATCCGCCCGGATTTTTGTTTACATCATTTTCCGATACAGTTCCGTTATCAAATGATATCAAATCATTCACTTCAATTCCTGAAGTATCATACATTCTTACGGACACTTTTATATTTTTCTTTTCGCCGTTTATGTCAGTAATTCTTCCATAAAATGAATGTTCTTTTGGGTCAGATACAACCAACACCGTTCCATTAAATTCATCCGGAAATTTATATGTATGCAAATTAGTATATAATAACAAATATGTCATTCCGAAAACCATACCGCCCAAAATCACATAGAAAAACACCTGACGAAATCGCATATATAGGAAAAGTGAAATCACAACTATAATCCCAATTACTATTTTTAATGTTAAAAATGAGGTAATATTCGTAATTAATAATATACCAAGTATTATTCCCAACACAAAATTAAATAAATGTCTATACATATCCACCAAACTTTTCAAAAAATAATACCAACATTTTACCAAATCGGAGTCGAAATATCAAGTACTTATGAAATATTTGATGATTTTTGTACTCCAATTATAAATAATCGCAATCTTTCTTCTTTTAGCAAAAAAAGACAACCCGTGAGGATTGTCCTTTAAACTGTTACATTTTTTTGATTGGATGTCTGATTACGGTTTTACATTTTTCCAATGCTGTTTTTCTCGGATCTGACAAATAGATTTCGTGATGCAGCCGTATGTCATTTATATCGTTTACATATCCGTTTTGCTCTAAATAATTATCCATAATACTCACGGTTGCCGGTTCGTCATCATATGATCCGATGTGCATAATTTGAACACACAATCCTTCGTCAACGGTTAAAAACTCTGCCAAAGAGCAATCAAGTTTTTTCTTCATTGTTGCAGTTTCAACTGCCCACTTAAAATCATCTTCGGTTACAAAGTCCGGCAGGCGAATTACAGAAATCCAATTAAAAGCCGACTTATCTGTATAGTCAACATCGTAGGTATTATCTTGCCACCAAAATCCTTCTAGCGGCGGAACGACATATTCAAAAAAGCCGGATATTTTATAATCGGTTTTATAACTCATTTTAAGAGTGTATGCAACGGCATATAAAATGCCGATAGCCATTTGATATGTACCGCCTGGGGTATTTGGATTGCCTGTTCCTCTGACAGCGATATAGTTCATTTTTGGAACATTTACAATTTCCGGTATGCTCTTCGGCATATAAAACTCTTTGTATTCTTTCTTAAAATCAAAAGCCAAATTCTTTCATCTCCTTATTCTATGGGCAACTGAATTTCAGTAAACCATTCGTCCTCAGAATCCTTGTTCTAAATGTTGTCATATAAAACATCCTCATGAGAACCCAGAGGCCTCGTAACCATTTTCTTTTGCGTGTGCACTCGCTTCCCCGATTTGGTCATAAGCACCCTTGAGAAATATGCCTAATACCCTAAAAATTAATGATTGCAGTATAAACCGTAACCTATCAGTTTAATTTATTTATAATTACCATCTTCACTTTCTCCAAATCACTACAAGTAAGAATCGGAATCAAAAGATTGATTTCATCGATGCTCTTATCCCACCACTTAAATTTCAATAAATGTTCAATCATTTCATCGTCAAAGCGTTTGCGAAGTGTTTTTATTGGATTCCCGACTGAAATTGTATAAGGCTCAACATCACTGCCGACTACACTATTTGCACCGATGATAGCACCGTCCCCAATGTGAACCCCGGGAAGAACCACCGCATTTTGTCCGATCCATACATCATTTCCTATAATAGTATCTCCCTTTAATGGCATATCGGACTTTGCGGGTGGAGACATTTTCCACCCTTCCAGAGTGTAGAACGGGAATGTTGAAATAGCATTCATCTGGTGATTTGCACCGTTCATTACAAATTCAACCCCAGCGGCAATCTGACAAAATTTTCCAATTATAAGTTTATCTCCGTTCCACTTATACAAATGCGAGACATGGCTTTCAAAATCTGAATCAGCAATGTAGGTAAAATCCCCAACAATAATATTTGGATTTGTAATTGTTGATTTTACATAAATTTCCTTGTTATATCCTGCAATCGGATATATTGTATTCGGGTTTGGGCGTTTTCCGTCTTTCATTTTGATTTCCTCCGCAAATTCCGATTTATATTCAAAGCAATTATATCACGAATTGTCTGTCAAAGCAATGCAATATAAATATTAGTTGCTATTATTATGGCAAATCAAATGTTCCTATGTTGCCGGCTGCAGACTTTATTTGATTCGGGTTAAACACTACATAATTGTTTTTGTCTATGACTATTCCGTCATATTCATTCGCTTTAAGATAATTATATGCCCCCTTGTATCCGCCTTTTTCCTTTGCAAGTTTGTATATGTCCCCCGTAAACGGCCTTTTTGCATTAAGATAATATCCATTTGCATTTTCGTTTGAATTTGCTTTTTTCGTGTTTTCAGAAAAATAAAATCCCGGTAAATTGTATTTCGTCTGCTCATAATAAATGTCATCATCTGACTCATGGTAAACAATTTTCGGTGTTCCGTCTGCGTTTACAATCTTGCTTGCTCTTGATGGATTTGTGTCCCATTTGCCAAACCATCTCTTGAATTGTTGCGATTGTGTTACATTTTCAAGTTTTATGTTGACATTTGAGTCCTTTTTGCGTATACTGTTGATGAAGCCGTCCTGAGGCAGGAACCCGGGCAATTGGAGCCCGGCATTTTGCAGTAGGGATATGGCTTCTTTTTTATTCCAGTAAAACAATTTGTTTTCACCCTTTAAAGTGTCGCTTAGATTGCTGTATAACTGATTTACAATCCCCTTTTTCCCGAGTATTGTTACTATTGCATTACTGTCAATTACTTTTTTATTTAGCAGTCCTCTGCCGTCAACCTCAACTGCCGTAAAAACTTTTTTGCCGTTGTGATTCATAGATAAAACTACAATTGCTCTGCTTGGATTAGTTTTTGACTGCATTATTGCAATGGGATCTTTTATTGCTTCAGGCAGTTTTTTGATTGCCTCTTCTCCTAAATAGTGGTCTGAATCTTTAGCATTAAAAAGTGCATATTTTAAGTGCGATAAGTTTATGGTAACCGGAAGTGCATTCATTCCTACCTTTTGCCAAATCTCAGGTGTTCCGCCCACAAGCAACGTATCTCTATAGGGAATATTTCCTTTCTTAAAATCATCAATCTGCTCTGCAAATGATTTCTCATAATTGTACCGCTTGCTGACTTTATTTGCCTTTAGTCCTTCCCTTTCCTTCTCGCTTAACAGCATATACTCAACACTTGGATTATTCTCATCGTACCTTTGGGAAAACGGAATG
>CAKSDT010000014.1 GCA_934446135.1 uncultured Clostridia bacterium | reverse complement strand
TTTTGCTGGTTATGCTATATAATTTTCAAAGTACAATTCTCTCCGCCGCTCTTTAGCGACTTGAATATTCTAACACATCAACCGTTTCTTGTCAACCCTTTTTTGCAACTTTTTTATCTTTTTTTCTATCGGGTTTCCCTCTCTTTCGGTCAACTCGTTTATATTAACACAATCGGAAAGAAATGTCAATAGAATTTTATTATTTTTTGTAAAAAAGTTGAATATTTTCTGCAATCTGCGGTGTTATCCCCTTAACTTTAATCAGTTCCTCTCTTGAAGCATTTTTTATATTGCCTATCGTTTTAAAATGTTCCATAAGATTTTTATATTTTGCTTTGCCTATCCCGGGTAATTTCATAAGTTCGCTTTCTACATTTTTCTCTGCTCTCAAGTGTCTGTGATAATTTATTGCAACCCTGTGCATCTCATCCTGAATGTCAGTAATCAACTTAAATGTTTTCGTTGCAATCGGAATATTATACTCTTTACTTTCCGACATTATATCCCTTGTTCTGTGCTTATCATCTTTTACTATGCCGAAAACAGGAATATTTATTCCAATTTCATCAAGCACTTGTCTTGCAGAATTAATTTGTCCTTTTCCGCCGTCTACAAAAATTAAGTCGGGCATATGTGCAAATTTTTCATCTTTCTTTTCCAACGCTCTGAGCATTCTTCTTTGAACAGTTTCTCTCATTGCACCATAGTCATCGCTTTTTATTGCAGTTTTAATTTTGAACTTCCTATAATCCTTTTTAGAAGGAAGCCCATTTACAAAAACTACCATAGAAGAAACAGTATTTTCACCTGCTGTATTCGATATATCATACGCCTCTATCCTATTTGGAATAAAATCCAATTTAATATATTCTTTTAATTCCTCAAGTGCCGCTATATTATTCTTTGTTCCCTTTTGCATTTCTTTTAATCTTATCGCATCAGAAGCGTTTTTCCTTGCCATAATTATAAATCCGTACTTTTCGCCTCTTTGCGGAACATTAATATGAACACTTTTGTTTATTTTTTCTGAAAGAACTTTCTCTATTTCATCTTTTTCATATGGTTCATCTGAAACCAGAATTGTTTGAGGCGGCAGAAAATTTGTGTAATACTGCATTAAAAAAGCCGAAATTATTTCCCTGTTATCTTCATCCGAAGCATTATTCATGAACATTGACTTTTTATCAATAAGTCTTCCGTTTCTGACAAACATAAGTTCAGTACAAACATATCCGTTTTCTTTGTGCACGCAAACTATATCCTCATCTTTGCTGTCCGTTAAAACTGCAATCTGGCTTTCAGTCATCTTTTTTATTCCGACAATCTTATCTCTATATGTTGCGGCAGTTTCATAAAGCATCTTATCCGAAGCATCATACATTTTTTCAGTAAGTTCTTTAATAAGTATGTCAGTCTTGCTGTTTAACACGCTCATCGCATCAAGAACACTTTTATGATAATCGTCCTTTGAAATATAGCCGGCACAAGGTGCACTGCATCTGCCTATATGATAATTAAGACACGGTTTATCATTATAGGGAGGTTTGATCTGTTTGTTGCATTCCCTTATTTTAAATATTTTCCTAAGAGTATTAATAACATACCGTACTGATGTTTGATTCACATAAGGACCAAAATATTTTGCGTCATCATCCTCTTTCCTTCTCGCAAGTAAAACTCTGGGGAAATCTTCATTAGTTATTTTGATATATGGATAACCTTTGTCATCTTTGAGCAGGATATTGTATTTAGGTCGGTGCTTTTTAATAAGAGAACATTCAAGGTTTAAAGCCTCAATTTCCGAATTTGTCAATATATACTCAATACTATCAACATTAGACACCATTGCAAGAACTTTTGCTGTATGATTGCTGTTTTTCTTAAAATACTGCCTTACACGATTTCTTAAAATCTTCGCTTTGCCGACATATATTATTTTTCCTTCCTTATTCTTCATAATGTATACGCCCGGATTTAAGGGAAGCGTATCTAAAAATTCACTTGCTACCATTATATCACATCAATATATAAAATGTCCGCCTGTTAAGGCGGACACTCAAAAATCAAATTAATAGTTAAAATCTTCTGCAACAAGCAAAGTAAGTTTTTCGACGGCTTCTTTTTCATCATCGCCTTCTGCAATGAGTTTAAATGCCGTCCCCTCTCCTATACCGAGTGAAAGTACACCCAGAAGACTTTTAGCATTTATCTTCTTTTCCGGAGTTTCAACCCAGATATTGCAATTAAATTCATTTGCACATTCAATAAATTTAGTTGCATTTTTTGAATGAAGCCCTATTTTACTTTTTACCGTTACATCATTTGAAACCATCTTTAGTCCCCCGTAAATCATCTTTTAGTATATATATTCTATACAAAATTTATCAATAAGTCAATAAAAATTTATTCTACAGTTACAGATTTTGCTAAATTTCTAGGTTTATCGACCTCAAGACCCTTAAATTTAGAAATGTAGTAAGCAAACACCTGAAGCGGAATAACTTCCAATGCTCCTGCAAAATAATTGTCCGTACGAGGAATGTAAATTACACAATCTGCTTCTTTTTCCACGGCAGTATTACCCTCCTGTGCTACGGCAATAACATATGCACCTCTCGCCTTAACTTCTTTAATATTACTGAGCATTTTCTCAAACAAGTGTTCCTGAGTAGCAAGTGCGATTACTAAAGTACCGTCCTCAATAAGAGAAATAGTGCCATGTTTTAGTTCTCCTGCTGCATAAGCCTCAGAATGAATGTATGAAATCTCTTTGAGTTTAAGCGATCCTTCCATTGAAATTGAATAGTCAATTCCTCTGCCTATAAAAAACACATCTTTGACATCTTTAAACTTCTTACCGAGTTCTTCTAGTTTTGAAGTGTCCTTCAAAAGACTTTGAACTTTATCCGGAATTGTTTTAAGTTCGGCTATATATTTTTCGCATTCGCTTTCTGAAATATTTCCTTTCAGATTGGCTATATGAAGTCCCAAAAGAATAAGTACATCCATTTGTGTACTGTATGCTTTCGTTGTTGCAACCGCAATTTCAGGTCCTGCGTGAGTATATAGGACATCATCAGATTCACGGGCAATTGAACTTCCCTTTACATTAACTATGGAAAGTATTCTTGCACCGTGTTCTTTTGCATATCTGAGTGCAGCAAGCGTATCGGAAGTTTCGCCTGATTGGCTGATTATAATCACCAAATCATCTTTATTTATAACCGGATTTCTGTATCTGAATTCAGATGCCAAATCCGCCTCAACGGGTACTCTTCCCAATCCCTCAATAATATTTTTTCCAATAAGGCCCACATGATAAGCACTTCCGCAGGCAACAACAAATACCTTGCTTAATTTTTTGAAATAGTCATCATCAAGATTTAATTCTGACATATCTATTCTGTTACCGTTTATTCTCGGTTTTATTGTGTCATTTATCGCCTTGGGCTGTTCCATTATTTCTTTTAACATAAAGAATTCATAACCGCCCTTTTCAGCAGCGTTAACATCCCATGTTACATGAAATATATCTTTCTTTATCGGATTTTTATCTTTATCAACCAGTTGAATTCCATCTTTTGTCACTATAGCATACTCTCCCTTTTCAAGAAGATATACCTCTCTTGTGTATTCAAGTATTGCCGGAATATCTGATGCAATGAAATTTTGTCCTTTTCCTATGCCGGCAATTAACGGACTGTCTTTTCTTGTTGCATAAATAGTATCCGGTTCATAAGATGAAACAAGTTCCAAAGCATATGCACCTTCAAGTTTTGAAACAACTTTTGTAAATGTTTCAAAAACATCGCCGTTATAATAGTATTGCATAAGTTGGGGAATAACTTCTGTATCTGTTTCAGAATTGAATGTAAATCCTTTTTCTGCAAGAAAAGTCTTAAGTTCCTGATAATTTTCAATTATTCCGTTATGAACAACTGCAAATTTCATATCGTTTGAAAACTGCGGATGTGAATTTTTCACAGTCGGTGCACCATGGGTCGCCCATCTTGTATGACCAATACCGATGTGCCCTCCCATATCTTCATTCTTAACCTGTTCAATGAGATTTTTAAGTCTTCCTTTTACCCTGGAAATTTTAAGATTTCCACCGTCAACCACACAACTTCCTGCCGAGTCATATCCTCTGTACTCCAGTTTTTCCAAACCGCTGAGAAGATAACCTTCGGCTTGGTCATTACCTACATAACCGGTAATTCCACACATAATAATATCCTCCTTTTTTTAGACAGCAAGGGTAATTTTTACCCCGAAAACGGATTTGTTCGGAAATCACTTCCCGTTTTTGCCGTTTTCTTACGATATTACTACCGTGGAATCATCCGCCGAATATTTCGATAAATTCCATCCTCGTCAACTTACTTAAAAAGCAAGTCCCGGCGCTTTCTGCTGTCCTGTTTAATTATTTATTTATAAAGCATTGCTGCTTTACAGACACTTATTTTCTATAAATTCCGCAAGTTGTGCGGCATCCTTTTCAAGTTCTTCAATATCAGTACCTTCAAGCATAACCCTTACCAAAGGCTCAGTTCCCGACGGTCTGATTAAGACCCTTCCGCTACCGCTCATTTTTTGAGTCAATTTATCAATCCTTTCCTTGATTTCCGAATCTTCAAGAAGCGTGTTCTTTTTTGAGTTTGGCACTTTTGCGTTTTTCATAACCTGGGGAAGAATTTCAATTGTTTCCGCACAAAGTTCTGAAAGTTTTTTTCCTGTTTTTTTCATTACAGATAAAAGTTGAAGCGCAGACACAATTCCATCGCCTGTAGTGTTAAAATTACGGAAAATCACATGTCCCGACTGCTCACCGCCCAAAACTTCTCCTGTTATAAGCATTTGTTCAAGCACATACCTGTCTCCAACTTTTGTTTGGAGAACCCTAAAATTGTTTTTTTGTCCCGAAACGGTTAATCCCAAATTACTCATAACAGTTGCAACAACCGTGTTGTTTACAAGTGTTCCTTCCTTAACCATTTGTTTTGCACAAATAGCCATAATCTGATCCCCGTCAACAAGGTTGCCGTTTTCATCAACTGCGAGCATTCTGTCGCCGTCTCCGTCAAATGCTATTCCGACATCATATCCGGCACCCTTAACTATGTTCATCAAGCCTTCCATATGAGTAGACCCACACTTGTCATTTATGTTTGTTCCGTTCGGAAAATCGTTTATAAAAAGAAGTGTCGGTCCGAGTTTTGAAAGACACCTTCCCGCCGCCTGATATGTAGCACCGTTAGCACAGTCAACTGCAATTTTAAGACCTGAAAGGTCGCAATTTATTGTCTTTCTTGCAAATCTCACATAATCGAGAAGTCCTGCTTCTTCTCTGGTAACTTTACCGACATCTTTACCCGTTACCTTAGGAATTGTACTAAGTTTATTGTTTAAAATAAGATCTTCTATCTCATTTTCGATTTCATCGCTTAATTTATATCCGTCGCCGTTAAAAAACTTGATACCGTTATACTCCATTGAATTGTGCGATGCTGAAATCACAACACCTGCATCAGCCTCATAAAGTCTTGTAAGATATGCAACCGCCGGCGTAGGAATTACACCCAGTTTTACCGAATTTGCACCCACCGAGCAAAAACCTGCAATAAGTGCATTTTCAAGCATATCTCCTGATATTCTTGTGTCTTTTCCAACAACTATCTTCGGTTTGCATTTACATCTTTTGGTAAGAACATATGCACCCGCCTGACCTATTCTGAACGCAAGTGCACAATCAAGTTCGGTGTTTGCAACACCCCTTACTCCGTCAGTACCAAACAATTTACCCACTATATTCATCCTTTCGTAAAACAAATTCAATCATTAATCAATCTTCCGCACCTGAAACCTTAAGTTTAACCGAAGTTATTTCCTCTTTAAGATAAATGCCGTCAGGAACAGAAAGTCCTACATCATACTCACCATTTGAAAACACCTCAGTTTTAGAGGTTTTTATCGTGTTTAGCAAATCGATATCCTTACTTTCACCGTAAACAGTTATTTCAGACGGTGAAACTGTTACAGTTTTATCATCAGCACCCGTTACATTTGGTATTATTTTCACAATTTTTGTTTTGTAAATCGGAATTTTAACCAAAGTTTTGTTTTTATCAAGCGTAATATAAGTCATATCAACCGGGTTTCCGCCAACATCATAAAGATTAATATCAAAAAGTTGAGTTACGCTCTTTGTAAAGGCTGAAACATCAACATTGACATTTACACTGCCAAGCCCTTCCAAAACAGACTTCGGCCCCTCTATAACCACCGTTGAATCACCCATAACCGTATCACCGAAAATAAATCCGGGGGCGGGTTCTCCCGTAACTCTGGCATCTATATTTTTCTCAACAGTTATAATCTGATCAACATATATCTTTATCCTGTTTTTGTCGGAAAGTTTCAAAATTGCATTTTCTCTGGAAATACTTCCTGACACATCAAGCGTATATTCTCCCGGCGAAGAAATCTTTGAAGCATCAACGCTAAGTGAAATATCTTCGGCAGAAACCGTTCCGACATCAGACCTTCTGCCTACAACCCTGACACTTATGGATGTATCGGAAACATCAATAATTTTAAGGTTTCTTCCCGAAATTCCCGCCTGGTTTTTAATTTCAACCGGAACATTTCTTACAATGACACTGACCTGCGGATTTCTTACTCCGACAACATACATCCAAAGTATTACAGCAATTAAAACAGACAGAATTCTTAAAAATGTATCATTCAAAGAAAGTTTATTGAACATCTTTATTCTCCTTTACTGTCTTATTTGCTGATTTTTTATCCACCTCAAAACTAAGAAGAGATTTTTCAAGTGCTCTTTTAAGCGTCTCTCCCGTATAATTTCTGGTAAGTGTTCCTTTTTTTGCAATTGAAATTTTGCCGGTTTCCTCTGAAACAACGACTATAATTGCATCGGAATTTTCAGACATACCGATTGCGGCTCTGTGTCTTGTTCCGAGTTCCGAACTTAAATTCTTATTCTGAGATAAGGGCAGCAGACAGCCTGCCGCCTTTATCTTATTATTTCTTATGATTACCGCACCGTCATGAAGCGGTGTATTCGGGTAAAAAATGTTTATAAGAAGTTCTGCTGAGATTTTAGATTCTATTAACTTTCCCGTAAGAATTATATCCCCGACATTTGTCTTTCGTTCTATAACTATCAATGCACCCATTTTAAGTCTTGAAAGTGCAGCACACGCTTCGCAGATTTCAACTATAGATGATTCCGCTTCCTCATTATTTTCAGTCGTCTTGAAAAACAAGTCTCCGATTTTTGTTGTTCCCACCTGTTCCAACGCACGCCTTAACTCCGGTTGGAAAACAACGACAAAAGCAAGAAGACCAACCTGCAATGCGTTGGTAAGGAAAAAGTTTATAACATTAAGATCAAACCAAACACTAATTTGAGTCGCAACCAATATAATAAGGATGCCTTTAAGGAGTTGAACAGCCCTTGTTTCACGGATAAGTTTAAAAAGCCAATATATGACAAATGCCATTATGGTAATGTCTACAAGGTCGTTCCATTTGAAAACATTAATATAACTTTGCACAAATACTGCCAACTTATCCATAGTACACCCCTTATACATTCAGTTACAATAAATTATATACCACTCAATCAATTCTGTCAATGAAATTAATTAATTTTGTCACTTCTTTTATGGTGTTAAGATATGAAAAACTTATTCTTAATATTCCATTATCCAAAGTTCCCAAATGTTTATGAGCAAGGTACGAACAATGCAGTCCGCCTCTCGTACAAATTCCGCCCGTATCGCTTAAATATGTTGACAGACTTACGCTGTCCCAGCCTTTTATATTAATGCCGGTAATCCCGACCTTATCAAGTACACAATAAGGACCGTATAAAGTAATGTTTTCTTTCTGCTTTACATACTGCATAAATCTGTGAGTAAGTTCAAGTTCGTGATTTCTGATTTCATTTTGTCCCGTTTCCAAAACATAGTCAATTCCTGCCTTAAGCCCAGCTATTGCCGGCACATTTAATGTTCCTGCTTCAAGACGGTCGGGCATAATAAGCGGCTGTGTCAAAAGTTCTGACAGGCTTCCTGTTCCGCCTTCTATAATTGTATCCGGAATAATTCCGTCCTTTACATAAAGTATTCCGCTACCCTGAGGGCCAAAAAGTCCTTTATGCCCTGCACAGGCAAGAACATCTATTCCCTGCCTTTTGACATCGACATTAATGTGACCTGCACTCTGAGATGCGTCAACCATAAATATTATACCATACTTATGTGCAATTTTACTGATACTTTCTATATCCTGAATTTCTCCTGTTACATTTGAAGCGTGATTTATGACAATAAGTTTTGTATTTCCCCGTATATAATTTTCAATGTTTTTAGCGTCAGACACATCATAATCAACACCGTATGAGCGTAGTTTTTCAACAGGTCTTAAAACTGAATTATGCTCAAGTTTGGAAATAATGATATGGTCTCCCCTTTTAACTATGCCTTTTATTCCAAAATTAAGAGCTGAAGTCGCGTTGTTTGTAAAACACACCCGTTCGGGATTATCTATATTAAAAAGTCTGCAAACCGATTCTCTTGCTGAATAGACTATGTCCGATGCTTTCTGAGAAAGTATGTGCCCCCCTCTGCCGGCATTGCCGCCTGCATGTTTCATAGCATCCTTTACGGCTCTTAACACACACTTCGGTTTTAATGCAGTTGTTGCTCCGTTATCAAAGTAAATCATCATACTGCTCCAATCTGACATAATAGGGCGGCATATTTTTTTCTTTAACTTCTTTAAAAACGCCGCCCATTTTAAAGCCAAGACTTTTACCAAGAACAATACATCTTTCAGCATCTGACAGTCTTAACCTTAAAGCGTGACTGCAGCCGTGTTTTGAAATACCTTTCGGTGTAACTGTAACACTCGACGGTATTCCGCTCGAAAGTGCATTTTTTTCAAACCTCTTCGCATTGGTAACAGAAGTAAGCGGAATTATGCAGTAATCCATAAAACATTCCTCCTTTTTTATATTCCCCCACATTATCAGTTTATTTTTTGTAATAAAAAAAGTGCCATAAAGATACTCTTTACAGCACACAATATTAGTTTTTAATTCATTTGACTTTGCTTTTCCTCTATTGCCTCTTTAACCATCATATCTTTTACTTTCATAAGTCTTGTCTGACTTGAACGCTCGTTTTCATCAAGTTTCATAGTGATGTATCTTATAGTGTCCTGATAATTGGGAATCATAACATGCTCAAGTGCATTAACCCTTCTTCTGGTCTTTTCAATTTCAGATGCCATAAGTTGTGCGGCATTTTCCTGTTGGGCAAGTTTTAAGATATCCGGCAAAGTCTTGGACAATGTAAGTATTCCGTCATCAAGTTCTGCACTTGTGCTGGAAAAACCGTAATAAAATATATCGTACGGATCATTGGTTTTTTTAACGGCGTCAAAAACGGGTATTTCAACACTCATAACATTTTTTTCAGTAACACTTAAACTTACTTGTTGTTTGGGCATTAACAGTGCCGTTTTAAAAACCTCACTCTGCATAAGAGATTTTGCCATAACGAGCGACTTGTTGGCAGTCGTCAGTGACTCTTCCACTTTAACTCTTAATTCCTTGTTTTCTCTTATTATATCAAGAAACTGACGCATAAGTTCATCTCTTTTGTCCTTTAAAAGTTTATGTCCCCTTACCGCTGTTTTTAACTTTTTCTTTAATCTTGTAAGTTCCATTCTGGTAGGGTTTACATTCATAACTGCCAAAGTTCTCACATCCTCTCTTTTAAAAGATTTCCAAAATCAGGCACGGTAATATTTTTCAATAAATTCATCATCAATACGCTTAAGTTCCGATTTTGGAAGTATTGACAAAAGTTCCCATCCCAAATTCAATGTTTCTTCAATAGTTCTGTTCTTATCATACCCTTGTGAAACATATTTTTGTTCAAACTCTTCTGCAAATTTAGCGTAAATCTTATCAATATCAGTCAAAGCCGCTTCACCCAAAACAGCCATAAGTTCCTTTGCGTCTTTTCCTCTCGCATAGGCAGAAAACAACTGATTCATAGTATCAGCATGGTCTTTTCTTGTCTTCCCGTCACCGATACCTTTATCTTTAAGTCTTGAAAGTGACGGCAAAACATCAATGGGAGGAGTTACATTTTTTCTGTAAAGTTCCCTTGAAAGTATAATCTGACCTTCTGTTATATATCCGGTAAGGTCCGGAATAGGATGGGTTTTATCATCTTCGGGCATTGTAAGAATAGGAATAAGTGTAATAGAACCGTCTTTTCCCTTAAGTCTTCCGGCTCTTTCATACAAAGTTGCAAGGTCTGTATACATATATCCGGGATAACCTCTTCTTCCCGGAACTTCTTTTCTTGCCGCCGATACTTCACGGAGTGCATCTGCATAGTTTGTAATATCTGTAATTATTACAAGTACGTGCATTCCCTTTTCAAAAGCGAGAAACTCAGCCGCAGTAAGAGCCATACGGGGCGTTGCGATTCTTTCTATTGCAGGGTCATTTGCAAGATTCAGGAAAAGAACTGTTCTGTCAATAGCACCTGTTCTTGTAAATTCTTCTTTAAAAAAGTTTGCTTCTTCGAAAGTTATTCCGACAGCTGCAAATACAACGGCAAATTTTTCATCATCTCCCAAAACCTTTGCCTGTCTGGCAATTTGTGCTGCAAGATTCGCGTGTGGAAGACCGCTTCCCGAAAAGATGGGAAGTTTTTGTCCCCTTACCAAAGTATTAAGTCCGTCAATTGCAGAAATACCGGTCTGAATAAACTCAGACGGATAATTTCTTGCAGCAGGGTTCATAGGAACACCGTTTATATCTATTCTTTCCTCCGGAATGATCTCAGGTCCGCCGTCTATTATATTGCCAAGTCCGTCAAACACTCTTCCGAGCATATCTGACGAAACACCAAGTTCAATGCCTCTGCCTAAAAATCTGACTTTACTTTCTGCAAGGTTAATTCCGGCACTGTTTTCAAATAACTGAACAAGAGCATTTGTTCCGTTTATTTCAAGAACTCTGCATCTTCTTATTTCGCCGTTTTTGAGTTCTATTTCTCCCAATTCATCATAAGTTACACCCGACACATCTTTTACAAGCATCAAAGGACCTGCAACTTCTGTTATGGTTTTGTATTCCTTAGGCATCAGACTACCTCCTTACTCAAAACATTTTCCAATTGATTGTCAAGAAGTTTTAAAATGTCTTGGTATTCTTTTTCTATATCACTTTCTTTAACATACTTAAATCTTCCTATTCTTTCCTTTGCGTCAATCGAAAGAATCTTGTTTAATGAGGCACCTCTTTTTAATGCGTCACATGACTTATCGTAACAAGCAAGAATAAGATCCATAAGGAAATATTGTTTGTTAAGCGAAGAATAAGTGTCTGTTTCATGGAAAGCGTTCTGATGAAGATAATCTTCTCTTATTGAACGGGCAGCCTCAAGTTTTAGTCTGTCAGACGGCGAAAGTGCATCCATACCGACAAGTTTAACTATTTCATCAAGTTCTGCTTCTTCCTGCAAGATTCTCATAATTCTTGTTCTGAGTCCAGGCCAGTTTTCGTTTATATTCTCCTTAAACCATTTTTCCATAGTGTCAACATAAAGAGAATAACTTGTAAGCCAGTTAATTGCAGGGAAGTGTCTTTTATAAGCAAGCGATGAATCAAGTCCCCAAAATACCTTGACTATTCTTAAAGTAGCCTGTGAAACAGGTTCAGATATATCACCGCCCGGAGGTGAAACCGCTCCGATTACGGACAAAGCACCTTCCCGCTGCTCATTGCCGAGTGAAATTACCCTGCCGGCTCTTTCATAGAATTGTGCAAGCCGGCTTCCCAAATATGCAGGATAACCTTCTTCACCTGGCATTTCTTCAAGTCGTCCGCTCATTTCACGAAGTGCTTCTGCCCATCTTGATGTCGAATCAGCCATAAGTGCAACGCTGTAACCCATATCTCTGAAATACTCAGCAATCGTTATTCCGGTGTATATAGATGCCTCTCTTGCAGCAACAGGCATATCTGATGTATTTGCAATAAGAACAGTTCTTTTCATAAGTGTTGAACCGGTCTTAGGGTCCTTAATTTCCGGAAATTCATTCAAAACATCCGTCATTTCATTTCCACGCTCACCGCAGCCGATATATACAATTATGTCAGCATCTGCCCATTTTGCCAGCTGATGCTGAACAACAGTTTTACCGCTTCCGAAGGGACCGGGAACTGCTGCAACACCGCCTCTTGCAATAGGGAAGAGTGTATCTATTACTCTTTGTCCCGTTACCATTGGCATATCGGGAGAAATTTTATTTTTGTAAGGACGGCTTTTTCTTACCGGCCACTTTTGCATAAGTCCTACTTCTCTTATTTTACCGCTTTCATCTTTTATTTTACAAACAGTTTCTTCAACAGTATAGTCGCCTTCGTTAATTTCAACTATCTCGCCGTTAATACCGTACGGAACCATTATTTTTTGGGTAACGACTTCCGTTTCACGCACAGTTCCCAAAACATCTCCGTTTAAAACTTTGTCCCCTACTGTTTTTACAGGATTAAAATGCCACTTAACCGTTCGGTCAAGCGACGGAACAGATATTCCCCTTTCAAGGTTTGTTCCCGCTTTTTCCATTATTGCCTCAAGCGGTCTTTGAATACCGTCATAGATACTCTGAATAAGACCGGGTCCCAACTCAACCGAAAGCGGTGCTCCGGTGGAAACAACCTGCTCACCGGGACCAATGCCCGATGATTCTTCATAAACCTGTATGGAGGCTTTATCGTCTCTCATCTCTATTATTTCACCGATAAGTCCGTGTTTACTTACTTTGACAACATCGAACATATCAGCGTCCTGCATACCGGACGCAACAACTAACGGTCCGGAAACTTTAACAATTTTTCCGTCTGCCATTTACTTTACCTCCTCACCGAAAATCATATCGGCCGAACCTACTGCCTGTTCCACCGCTTTTTTAAGGTAACCCATTCCAAGCCCCTCTGTTCCTTTTGATGATGGAACAGGTATTATCGCCGGAGTAGGTAATGTTCTGTATTTATCAAGTATATCTTTGATTTTTACAGCAAGATTTTCAGTAATTAAAATTATTACATAATCGTTCTTTATGAGATTCTCAACAGTTGTTGCTGCTTTATCACCGTCAGTTTCGGGAAAAATATCAATTCCGATTGCACTGAATCCGCATATACTGTCATAATCCCCCATTATACAAACTTTAGCCATAACATAAGCCTTTCATTAAAAATAACTTCTCAGCCTTAAACGGATTTCATCCGGTGAAAGTCCGCCGGCCTTTCCGCTTAAAATTATTCTTACGCTCTGAACTTCACTGCGTTTTTTATTGATGTATGCAACTATCGGTTCAATTCCGAACGCCATATACGCTGCATTTTTCATATATTCGGTAATTTTCATATCCGAATACTTTTCAAACTCGGCGAGTGAAATTTTAAGTGCCTCAGCACTTTCGGAAAATCCTTGTTCTGAAATTTCCTGAATAACGGCATCCTCTCCCGAGAGCACACTTCTTATAAGTCTTTGTTTTGAAATATCCGAACTGTCGGAAATTGCCCGTTCAGCAAAATCCAATGTCTTTTCCGTTCTTGCACACCTTACCGCAGTTTTAATATCCGAAAGCGTATTTAAAAGTTTCACATATCCTATAAGGAAATCACTTCCCGTTTCAACTGCTTTTTTATAAGTATAATCCATTTCTGCCTTATCTATAATAATATCTGCAAGTTGACTGTCCGATGTTCTTGATAAAACATCAAACGCTTCCGAAAGCGGCACGGCAAATTCTTTCGGCAAAAGTGAAAAATCTCCGTTTATCACCGCAGAAAGAACTAACTTAAAATCAAGTACCGTAGGTTTTAAAATATACTGTTCATAATCTTTAACACCGCCGTTTACCCCTTTTAGTGCAACTTTTAAATTATGAAAATCATTTTTATACATAAGAAGTTCTAAATTTGCCCCCTCAGGCAGTGCGTTTGTAACTTCATTCCAAGCAGTTTCTGTCTGATGTGACAGAATTTTTTCAAACTCCTGTGACGACACTTGCTCTGCTGCAAAACCTTTATCCACCAAAATTCTCATAGCATCGTCAAAACTCTTTGCAGATACTAAGTTTTCAATATCCGTCTTGGTAAGAAGCCTGTTTTCAATAGTCCTTATATATGCAACCGAATAGGCAAAATCCAAATCGTTCAAAAAATCACCGCCTTATGAAAATAGTTTCTTGCCGATGTAATCCGTAAAATAATCTTCCTTATCTCTGAAAATTGCCGAAACAGAACAATTTTCCTCAATTTTACCATATTTAAGCACAAATCCGCCGTCTATATCAACAGGGGTCTCACTAACTTTATATCCTTTTTTTAAAACGAGATTCTTAAACGATTCAGGAAGTCTTTTTAAATCCCTTTCGTTAAACTCAATAATCGAATTTTCTTTTTTTGCACTGTTTTCTTCACATTTTTTAAATATTCTTTCTATAAGTGCAAAATACTGCGAATCGTCCATTTTATAAACAGATTCTCTAGCATTTAATATACAATCTTTAACAATCTTATTTTTAAGTGCCAAAACACCCTGCAACTTGTTTTTTTCGGCTTCCGATTCTGCCCTCTGCTTTATCATACCTGCTTTTGACTGAGCATCATTTATAATTTTGTTATACTCATTCTGGGATTCAACTTCGGCCTGTTCCATTAACATTTTATACTTTGCGTCAACTTCTTTTTTGATTTTTTCAGACTCTTCGGACGCTTTATTTAAAATGTAATCCGTAACCTTATTAAGATCAGCCATTTTATTGCTCCTTTCCACCATGCTTGTAATATGATTTTTAGCGTGGAATATTAATAACCATAAGGAAAGAAACTATAAATGCAAGAAGTGCATAAAGTTCAACCAATGATGCTGAAACTATTGCTTTTGATGCCTCAGAAGGTTTTTTTGCTATAATATTACAACCCGAAGCCGCAACTTTTCCCTGATGTCCCGCTGAGTAAAAACCGCCGATACCAATCGGAAGGCAAGACATTAAATACATAAGTCCGGTTGCCGTGTCTGACACTTGCTGACCGCCTAAAATACCAACATTCAAAAGTACCATAACACCGATAATAAGTCCATAAAGTCCCTGTGTACCGGGAAGAAGTTGTAATACCAAAAGTTTACCGAATTTCGACGGATCTTCTGTTACAACACCTGCTGCTGCCTGTGATGCAATACCTACGCCCTTTGCAGAACCCATACCCGAAAGTACTACTGCCAATGCAACACCCAATAATGCAAATACCAATCCATAATTTAACATTTACTCTCATCCTCCATAAATTTATAATATTTAGTGTTAACAGACAACGGATTAAATTCCCGTCCCCCGCCTTCGTAAAATTTGCCGAAAAATTCAACATACTGTAATCTGTTTGTGTGAACATATGCACCAAGTGCATTTATTGCAAAGTTTAAGAGATGCCCTACAACAAAGACCACTGCAAATATTATGGCATTTAATGCACCGCCGCCGGAAAGCGTTCCCATTATGTTTACAACCTGTGCAATAACGCCTGTTGCAAGTCCGAGTGCCATAAGTCTTGAATAAGAAAGAGCGTCGGACACAAAACTCGTTATATCATAAAGTCCTAAAATTCCCGAAAAAACTCTTGCAATCGGATTTTTATTTTCTCTGCCTTTAAACAAAACTATAATAAGTGCTCCGAAAATTGCCAGATACATTCCGACAGTTTTTAAAATTTCGGCGTTAAGGCCCATTCCCGCTGCCGCAAGGCAAATACCTGATAATATTATTATCCACGAACCTGTATCAAAAAATGCCGCTTTTTTATCTCCGCTTTTAAAATCAACATAAAACTTTATCATAAGTCCAATAAGAATCTGAACCATTCCCAATGCAACCGAAGTAATTAAAAGCAAAAGGGGTTCCTTTACCGGATCAATCCACAACGGTTTGAATACAATTTCTTTTCCGAAAAATGTAACAGATATTCTGTATATTGCATCTCCGAAGAAACTGCCATACATAAGTCCCCAAAATGTTGTTGATAAGCCGCAGAAGAAGAACATCTTCATTGTATTTTTCAGTTCCTGTTCTACTTTTCCGTAAAATGCAAAATACCCGGCACCCAAAGCAAGCAGTATTCCGTATCCCATATCGGAAAACATCATTCCGAAAAACAAATAATAAAATATTGCCATTATAAAGTTGGGGTCAATATCAGTTTTAGATGGCAGTGCATATGTTTTTGTTATACCCTCAACAGGCTGTGCAAAACCATTGTTTTTAAAGAGTATCGGTGCCTCTTCGTCATCAGGGACGTCTGAATAAGACACAAAGCACACTCCCGTCTCTTCAAGTTTTCTTTTTACAGACATACACTTATCTTCCGGTATATAACCCTCAATATAAAATGTGCTTTTTGTACTCAAAACATTTTTTAATTTTTCATATTTTTCTATTCTTATATTAAGATGATCTGCAAGAAGTTTTAGTTCTTCACGCCTTTCGGCCAATGATTTAATTTTTTCAGCAATAGTATCATTTTCCGTCAAAAGATCTTCAATCTCGCTTTTTATTTTTTGTATTTTTCCGGACGCCGTTCTTCTTGAAAGAGTAGGCGGAGAAAGAACAAAACCTTTTTCACGCAAAAGTTTTTCATACTGCTCTTTAAATTCTTTAGGATAAAGAAGAAATATACAAGTCTGTTCACGAAAACCGTTTACAATTTCATAATAAATGTATTCGGCATCTTCAAGGTAACTGTCAACAGTATTAACATCCGCATCAAAAGGAAGCGTATACAATCCGCAAACTGTATCTTCGGTACCTGCCGTGTTTAATGCAACATCGAGAGGCAACCAAGGTGTTATCGCCATTATCTTACTGTTTTTTCTCGAAATTTTAAGTTCATTATCCGTTATCTTTTTTGAGAGCCTTATAATCTCGACAGCAACATTTCCGACTGTATTTATTTCATCAGACTCCATACTGTATTTATCAAGAGAAATGGATTTTCTTACCGAAAACATTCCCGTTTTTTCAGGAACATATTCATTTAAAATTGAAAGTGCCTGTTCAGACTGCGACAGATATCTTTCAAATTGAGAAATTTTTCCCGAAACATCAAGATGCTTAAGTCTTTCATCATTTTCTTCTTCATCAGATATTTTAAATTCAACACATCCCAGTTTCTGAATTTCTTCCATTACCGCTTTTCTTGATTCGGTTATTCCTGAAACTTCGATTTTTTTCATTGGAGTAATCACTAAAACTCACTCCCCTTCTACACAAAATTTGTTATAAAAGTTCAATAATTTTCTTCACGACGGCGTCTGTTTTGCCCAAAACCGATTCCTTAAGAACATGAAGTTCTTTATTACCGTTTTCCGAAGCCTCACTCACATATTTTGCAGCATTTTCTTCGGCTTCCTTAACAATATCAGAAGCAGCAATCGCAGCCTCATTTTTCTTTTGGGAAAACAAATCTTTGCTGTCCTGTTCGGCTTTTTTCAAAGTCTGAGACATATATTCGATTGCCCTTTGTATTAAAACATCGGCTTTTATTTCGGCTTCTCTTATTTTATCTATTGCTTCCTTTGCCATAACTTCGCCTCCATTTACATATCTTAACTAGATTTTAGCACTTTTTTAGCACAAATACAAGATTTTTAGAAAATAATTCCAATTTACTTTTTAAAAAACAGGCTGCGTCATAAAACTATGTGCAGCCTGTAAAACGGCGTTTTATCTTTAAAAAATTAATAAAATAATCTTTTTATATTTTTATTCTGTTTTATCGCAGATATACTCATAATCATAATAAGTATTTCGGGAACAATTGTAATTGAATTTTTTATAATTCTCGTTGTAAGAAGAACTGAAAAAGCCTTATCACTGCCCGAAATAAATTTAATCATCAGAGTGTTTATGAACACACTTACAATTAAACTTACCGCAACTTTGGAAAAAATACATTTTAAAACTGTATCCCATATACTGTCAGCAACTATTTTTCCGTTTCTGTAATAAAGAACAATACCGTATATAAATCCTCCCAGTGCTGCCGAAAGCGTATAACCCACAAAGTATGCTCCCGTAGGTTTTATATAGGCACTCAGTATATCGCAGGCTGCCGCTGATACCATGGCACCAAACGGTCCTGTAGCATATCCTGCTATCGACAAAACCAAAAAGGTAAACCTTATTTTAAGATTATTACCAAGATTTAACGGATTTATAATCTCCAAAGTTACACCAATTGAAACAAGCATTCCCAGTAAAACTACTTTTCTCGGGTCTTTGAATTCGTCAAATGAATTCTTAAACATTTTTAACATTTTTATCTCTCCTTATAATACGGCAATGCCGCATATAAAGAAAAGACCTTAATGCGGCAGCGGGATGCAAATTATATACCGCAATCAAAGATTTTCGTCTTCCGGACAACTCCCCGTTCCGAAAGCACTTTAAACGCATATAATTTTACTCTGCCTTTTTTAGGAATTATACAACATAATTTTCCTAAATGCAACCGTTTTTTGAGATAAAAGACAATAAAAAATATTTGTATAAGAATTAATGTTCAATCATCAATAGATTTGGAAAACAGTGCGGCAAGATATCCGAAAAGTATAGCTGCGGTAATTCCGCCTGCACAGGCAGTAAATCCACCCGTGAAAATTCCCAGAAATCCCCTCTCGGTTACTGCTTTTTTTACACCTTCGGAAAGCGTATATCCAAAACCCGTAAGCGGAACCGATGCACCCGCTCCCGCAAAATCGGCAAGTTTTCCGTAAATTCCGAATGTTCCCAATATTACACCCAAGACCACATAAATAACAAGTATTCTTGCCGGAGTCATTTTTGTTTTATCTATCAAAATCTGTCCCAGGCTGCAAATAATTCCGCCAACAACAAATGCTTTTAAATAATCCATTATTCCTCTATCCTTTCTATAGAAACAGCGTGGGATATTCCGGGTATACTCTCCCCTTGATTTGTGCTTGTGGGACTTAAGAGTGCCCCTGTTGCAGCAAGAAGAACCCGGTTTACTTTTCCGCTTTCCATCATTTTGTATATATAAGACGAAAAAACAGACGCAATACAACCGCATCCCGAACCGCCCGCATGAACATCTTGCTTTTCAATATCAAAAATCATTTCTCCGCAGTCTATATATTTGTTCCCAAAGTCAAGTCCCATATCCGAAAAATACTCTTTTGCAATTTTTTTACCCAATGCTCCCAAATCTCCGGTAACCACAAGGTCGAAATAATTTTCATCGAGTTTTCTGTCCTTAAAGTGCCTGAAAACGGTATCAACTGCTGCAGGTGCCATTGCCGCGCCCATATTATTTGCATCTTTTATTCCCATATCTACAATTTTACCGGGAGTTATATAATCGATTGCAAACTTTCCATTTTCCGAGGATATGATAACTCCTCCCGAACCGGTAACTGTCCACTGTGCTGTAGGAGTTCTCTGTTTTCCGTATTCAAGCGGAAACCGATATTGCCTTTCGCTTGACGCATAATGACTTGAAGTAAGTGCTATTACATTTTTTGCAAATCCTCCGTCTACCGTCATAGCCGCTATCATCATACTTTCGCAAAATGTCGAACAGGCACCGTATAGTCCCAAAAAAGGTATTTCGAACTCTCTGATTCCGAAACTTGTTCCTATACACTGATTAAGCAAATCCCCTCCAAGTATCAGATCTATGTCATCAGGGAGTTTCTCGGACTTGCCCAAAAGCTGAGAAACTATTTGTTTTTGCATTTTGCTTTCGGCTTTTTCCCAACTTTTTTCTCCGAATCTGCCGTTGGTCATAACACTGTCAAAATACTGTCCCAATGGGCCTTCTGCTTCCTTTTCGCCCACGATTGAAGCACTGCACAGTATTCTGGGTTTATTTTTCAGTTCAATAGTATTTCCCATAACACCCCTCCTATATCAAAAACATAACAACATAATTGTAGATGCCGGACAATACAGAAGCGATAAGTCCATATGTTATAACCGGACCCGCAATTTTAAAAATATTTGATGCAAGTCCTAATACATATCCCTCATTTTTAAATTCTATCGCCGGTGAAACGACTGCATTTGCGAAACCCGTTATAGGCACGAGTGTACCCGCTCCGCCGATTTTCGCTATTTTTCCGTACAAATTCAAAGATGTTAAAACCGCACTCAGAAGAACCAAAATTATACTTGTATAAGTCCCGGCATCTTCTTTTGAAAAATCGTAGTACATAAATGTATTTGTTATAACTTGTCCCAATGTGCAAATAAGTCCGCCAATCCAAAACGCATTAAACATATTTTTTGCAAGCGGAGATTTATCGGCTTTCTGTTCAACATAATTCTGATAATCTTTTTTATTAATTTTCATTTTTATCACCTGTCTTTATTATGTCAAAAATGAAAAAAATAACACTTACAAAAAATGTAAGTGTTATTTAAAATTTTAGATTTACAGAGTAAGTCCCATTATAAGCGGAACAGAAATAATTGTAGCAATGTATCCGATTAAATCAATCCAAACGCCATACTTGAAGTAATCGTTAAACTTGTAACCTGCCGCCATGGAAATTCCCCAGGTTGATCCCGACAGAGGACAACTGCATCCCATACTCGCCCCAAACACAATTCCCATTGCATATGCAGGGACATTAAGATTCATTCCCGGGGCTATCGCCATAACAACCAAAAGTGCCACCGAAATTGCTGTCGAATTCGATATAAATAAACTTGTAATCTGTGCAAAAAGCACAAGTATCGCAAATATAACAAACGGACTGGCGTTTAATCCTACAAGTTTCATAAATCCGTCTGCAATTAAGTCAATACCGCCGGCTTCCTGCAGAACCTTTGCAAGTCCAAGACAAGCCGCAAGTCTTCCAATAATGTTCCAGTTAAGATTTTTTGCTGCCTTGTTCTGTGAAATACAACCTGTTATAATACATAGGAGTGCTGCAAAAGTTGAAGTTACATGAGGTTTAAGTTCGATATCTGTAAACGGAACTTTTTGAACTATGTAGAAAAATACCATCAAGACAAAAATAACAGTTATTGCAACAACTTTGCTCTTCTTAGGATGATCATTGTGTTCAAACCTTGTATCATCCGAAAGTTCCGACTGCTCCCTGTTCCCCCAAATTCTTTTACCTAAAGGATATCCTATAAATAAAGAATAAAGAAGTGATACTACACCTAAAATAAGACCAAAGACCGTAAAATCAAACACTCCGAAAACTTTATATCCGTATTCTTCCAAAAGTCCCTGTGCAGTCATCTGCTGAGATGAACCTACAAGTGTTGTAATACCTCCGGCATTTACTGCAAGTGTTATAGGAATAATAAGGTTCATAGGATTGATTCTCTTATTTGCTCTTCCTGCTGCAAAAATAATTGGAATAAAAATTGCAAGAACTGTTACATTTGTCATAAAACTTGAAAGCACAAATGCAATTACAAACGATACAAATATAAGTTTTCTTTCGCTTCCGTTTGACATTTTAAGTATCGTATCGCCTATTCTTGCAGCAATACCGGTTTCGTCTATCGCCATACCTACTATCAATACGCCGATAAGCATAATTACAGTTGAACTTGCAAACGAACCGAACGCTGTCTTAAAATCACCTATACCGAGAAGCACCATAACTGCACATCCCAAAATTGCTGATGTCGCCATCGGGAGTTTGTCCCACACAAACAATGCAATGCAAAGAACAAAGACAATTAAAGATGCCCAGTTCGCATTCGCAGTGATAAATTCAATAATATTCATACTCTACATAATCCTTTCGAACTTTTTATTTTCTTTTGCAAAATTAAGTATTCTGTTAATAAGATGTTTTTGTTCATTTACATCAAGAATTCCTTTTGCACATTGAGAAAGTTTGTTTTCCATGTCAGAAACTGTAAATGCGTTTTGCGGGTCACCCTTAGGTATCAAAACCGTTCTTTCCAATTTTGTCCCGTTTTTTAATATAATCTCTACACGACACCCTCTTATGCCCTTATCACGGTTTTCCATCGCTTCATCAGTGATAAGTTCGATTTTATCAATAGTTTCTAAAACCTTTTTGTCTATACCTGCACATTTCAAATCATTTAATGTAAAAGAACCTTTGGCAATTATACAAGCAGTTGCATAGTGAATTGAAAATTTTGTATCATCTGCCGTCACAGGAACTTTTATCTGTCCCGCAATTTTGATTGCATTTTCGTAAATATACATATTAACTTTTTCTATGTCATCTGCATCAAGATTATTTTCTTTTTTAAGTTCAAGTGCAGCCTGCATTCCGCAGTGTGTATGTCTGCACGAAGGATACGGTTTTATATAACACTCATCAATAGTAAAGATTTTACCCAATCCGTCAGTTATCATATCCTCATCAATAGAATCAGACATTGCATGGAACCAGCCTTTTTTGCTTTCGAGCGGTGTAATTCCTCCCTTAACGCCTTCCTTTGCAAGAGTTGCCGCAAGAATTCCGGACTCTGCCGCTCTGGCCGGGTTAAGCGGTTTAATACTCTGACCACTTTCGGCAATTATCATAAGTCCCGATGCCATAGTAACGGAAATTGCCATTGCATTGTAAATTTCATCTTCAGAAAGATTCATAATCTTTGCCGCTGCAGCAGCACAGGCACTAACTCCGGCTGTGCCTGTAGAATGAAAACCCCTGTGCACAAGTCCCGGTTGTGCTGCGGCCGCAACTCTGCAGTAAACTTCATACCCGACATTTACGGCAACAACAACATCTTTTTCACTTTTGCCCAAACTCTGTGCCAAAGCCAAAACTGTTGGGAATACATGAGCCCCAACATGTCCCATCGCCTTTCTGTTTCCGTCATCCATATCTGCACCGTGAGCATAACACGCATTCAAAAACGCCGCCTTACCACAAGGCAGTTTTTTATCAGAAAACAAAACTTCACACTCATTTTTGCCGCAATCCTGCCCAAAAACATACTCTTCAACCGCTCTGTTAAAAGTCTTGTTTACTTTATACCCTGCCATTGCCGCAGCAATAAAATCTATCATAAACAGTCTTGTGTTTTCGACAGTTTTTTCAGGCAAATCATTAAATTTCAAATTACTTATAAATGAACTTAACACTTTGGTATTATCTCTCATTTTAAACCTCCGTCACTGTATACTCCGACTCCCGGAAGTTTCCTTTCCGACACAGGATATGTAAGATCGTGTCTCATCATATCCTTTCCCTCGGAGTTTATCACCTTAATCGATTTATGTGCTTCAATATACTTATTATTAAGTTCCTCATAAGTGTCTGCAATTATGGTAAATGCCGCTATTCTGTCACCGCTGCTCGACACCCCTTTAAACTCGGTCCCCGGTGTTTTCAATGCAAAATAATCATAAATAACTCCCTTGTCCTTTAACTCACCTAATCCCTCAAGTGCTGTATAAACTCCGTCATACGCATAAATAAATTCGTTTATAATGAATTTGTTTGTATATTCCGGTTTTACTGCCTTACCTTCAGAAAGTGTTGCATTCACGGCGTTGTCTATAATATCAATCCCGGAGTTCTGATTTATAAGTTTAAATTTCAAGCCTCCGCCCGTTCTTGCACTGAATTCTATTATATATATTTCGCCGTCTTTATAAAGAAGTTGTATAAGCATAGGACATTCTTTAAGATTAAATGCTTTAACTATTTTCTCAGCGGCATCCTGTATCTTTGCATATGTCCCGTCAGCAATATTTGCCGGAACTACAGAGCGGAAAATTATAAATTTTTCATCATCTTTTATTTTATCACTGTTAGAAACACAAAGAATTCTCGGTTTTCCGTTGTGAACATAAATATCTACCGAAACTTCTTGTCCCTGAATATATTCCTCTACAATGGCATTATTTGTACGGCTGAAATCAAAAGCCGCATCAAGTGCTTCATTAAGTTCCGCTTTATTTGTAACTTTTCTTACTCCCTTTGAACTGTTGCAGTCAACAGG
>CAKSDT010000013.1 GCA_934446135.1 uncultured Clostridia bacterium | reverse complement strand
CAATACATGTTCGCCTTCTGTAACACCGACTTCTTTGTCGGTACATTCAGATTTGCCAAATTCAAACTGCAATCTCCCGAGTCTAAAAATCTTAAAATCAAAATGTCTGACCAACCAGTGCGTTTCTTCTAATCCCAAATATCCTGAATAATTATAAAATGTATCGGACCAAATCACCACATCTTTCAAAGTATCAAGCAAAACCCTTTCCGGTATTCCCTCATTACTGTATCTTTGTGATATGTTTTCACACTTATACAAAGCAATTAATAAATTAAGCCTGAAATCTTCACCAAAAACAACATTTTCAAGATTCACATTTTTATGCTTTTCGATAAGGACATTAAATTCCTCATCATATTTGCTGTCAAAAGCAAGTTTTTTCATACCATTTTTTTACACAGCTCCATACTTTTTCCCCTACATTATATTAAAATACGAATCAGATATTTCGGTAAGCATATTTATGTAATCTTCTCCGTCTTTTAATTTCATTATTCTTTTCATCGCCTTATAAACATTCTTCACAAAAAGCGGTTCTAATTGCTCCGGTTCTAAACTCCGGGCCAGCGGACACATTCCCCTTGCCGCCGGGTTCATTATCAGTTTTAATTTTCCTTTTTTAAGATAAGGTGTAAGCGGAAAAATCATGCATGAAAGAGGACGGAATTTCCTGTCACAATAACCGCTGCAAAAAAGTATCGGTGCAGTTTTATCATCACCGTATTCACAGTTCGATTTCTCTATTTCATAGCCTTTGCCCGAAAGAATTTTTTCTTCAAAAGGGAACAAAAGCATACCTGTTTTTTCTTCGCCATCCTCGCAACATATACCGCCGCATAAAATTCCGCAGTCTTTTTTTATAGGTGTAACATTTTCAAGACTTTTATATATAGGCCTGTAAAATTCTTCTGCTTTCATATTTTCTCCCTTAAAATTCCCTGATAAGACCCAGTGCCGTTCCGAGTATTTGTATATTATCGGCATAAATAGGTTTGTATGACGGATTTTCAGGTTTTAAATAAACTTTATTTCCGTCTTTAACAAATGTCTTAACTGTTGCACTGTCATCTATCAATGCCACAACAACATCTCCGTTTTCAGCAGAACTTGTTTTTTTAACAATAAGTTTGTCACCGTCAAAAATTCCTTTTTCTATCATAGAATCGCCCATAACTTTTAAAACAAATACATCCCTGCCTCTTGTAAAATTCTCTGAAACAGGAACATAACCTTCAATATTTTCGTAAGCAAAAATCGGAATGCCGGCCGTAACCGTTCCTATCACAGGAACTTTAACAAACCCCGTTTCTGATTTGGTTATAATTCTTCTGCTTTTGTTTTTATCACGGACAATATACCCTTCAGACTCAAGTTTTTTAAGATAACTATGCACAGTAGCAGTCGATGAAAGATTTAAAACATCACAAAGTTCTCTTACTGTGGGAACATAACCTTTTGTTTCGATGAAATTATTCAGTTTTTCCAAAAACTCACTCTGTTTTTTCGTAAGCATAATATCACCGATTACAGTTTAGCACACAGCATGCAATTTGTAAAGAAAAAAGGAGCGTTTTTACGTGCCTTGATTTCTTAACATTTATTTAAGCAAACTTTCGCCTGTCATTTCACTCGGTTTTTCAATACCCAAAAGTTCAAGCATTGTCGGTGCAAGGTCTGCAAGTCTGCCCGGCTTTAATTCTCTTTGTTCATTTACAAGTATTAAAGGAACCGGGTTTGTTGTGTGAGCCGTAAATGCACCGCCGTTTTCGTCAAGCATTTTATCTGCATTTCCGTGGTCGGCAGTAATAAGTGCAACGCCGCCTTTTTCTTTAATTTTTGCAACAACTTCGCCGACACATTTATCAACTGTTTCAACTGCTTTTACAGCAGCTTCAAACACACCTGTATGTCCTACCATATCACAGTTGGCAAAGTTTAATATAACAACATCATATTTATCAGAATCAAGTCTTTTAATAAGTTCATCTTTAACTTCATATGCACTCATTTCTGGTTTTAAGTCATAAGTTGCAACCTTAGGTGACGCTATAAGTGCTCTGTCCTCACCCTCTGAAACAGTTTCGACACCGCCGTTGAAAAAAAATGTTACATGAGCATATTTCTCAGTTTCAGCAATCCTCAACTGTTTAAGTCCGTGTTTGCTTACTATTTCACCAAAAGTATTGACGAGTTTTTCAGGTTTATATGCAACTTCCACATTAGGCATTGTGGCGTCATATTGTGTCATACAAACAAACTCCGGATTTATTAAGTCTCTTTCAAATCCTGTAAACTCAGGATCTACGAAGGCTCTTGTTATTTCTCTTGCACGGTCAGGTCTGAAGTTAAAGAACACCACCGAATCATTTTCAGTTACATTTGCAACTGCTTTTCCGTCTTTTGTTATAACGGTAGGAACGACAAATTCATCTGTCACCCCATTTTCATAAGAATCTTTAACTGCTTTTACTGCACACTCTGAATATTCTCCCTCACCCAGTGCAACAGCCTTATATGCTTTTTCAACTCTGTCCCAACGGTTATCTCTGTCCATTGCATAAAATCTTCCCATTACAGACGCAATCTGACCTACACCGATTTCTTCCAGTTTGTCAGATAAAGTCTTGACATAATCTGCTGCAGATGACGGAGGAACATCCCTGCCGTCCAAAAAACAATGAACAAAAACATTTTTTACTCCCATTTTCTTCGCCATATTCAAAAGTCCGTACAAATGCTCAATATGACTGTGAACACCGCCGTCTGACAAAAGTCCCATAAAGTGAAGTGAAGAATTGTTTTTTATGGCATTTTCCATAGCATTTTTGAGTGCCGGATTGTTTTCCATATCACCGTCTTGAATTGACTTTGTAATTCTCGTAAGTTCCTGATAAACAATTCTTCCCGCACCGATATTTGTGTGACCGACTTCCGAATTTCCCATCTGCCCGTCGGGAAGTCCTACATCAAGTCCGCTTGCAGAAAGCGTTGTGTGACTGCAAGTCTTAAAAAGTTCATCCATAACAGGTGTGTTTGCCTCATAAATGGCATTCACGCCTTTGTTATGATTGTTATTTATGCCATAACCGTCAAGTATCATTAAAACTACAGGTCTTTTCATAGTTTTCAGTCCTTTCACCAAACTGCCTTTTGCCAAAAGGCAAAAGGCAGAATTTTATTATTTCACTGATTTAGTTATAATTCCGAAATCTTCTGCCTTAAGTGAGGCGCCGCCGATTAAACCGCCGTCGATATTTTCTTTTGCAAGAAGTCCTTCTGCATTTTTCGCATTCATACTTCCGCCATACTGAATTGTGATATTTTCAGCAATATTTTCATTGTAAAGTCCTGCAAGAACTTTTCTTATTCCGCCGCTAACTTCTGCAGCCTGATCGTCTGTTGCAGTAAGACCTGTTCCGATAGCCCAAATAGGTTCATATGCAACAACAACCTTTTGTGCGTCCTCTTCAGAAATGCCCGCAAATGCCTTTTTAATCTGAATTGTGATTAAATCCATTGTAATTCCGGCTTCTCTTTGCTCCTTGCTTTCACCTACACAGATTATAGGAATAAGACCTTTTGAAAGAGCCTTAACTGTTTTCTTATTAACTGTTTCATCAGTTTCTGCAAAATACTGTCTTCTTTCGGAATGACCGATTATAACATACTTAACACCGAGATCTAAAAGCATATCTGCCGATACTTCGCCTGTGAACGCACCCTTATCTTCAAAATGAAGATTTTCGGCACCGATTTTAATATGAGTTCCCTCCGCTGCTTTAACTGCCTCAGAAAGGCAAACAAAAGGTGTGCAGCATACAACTTCGCATTTAGCACCTTCTGTTGTTTTTGCAACTTCTTTAACAAAATCATATGTTTCTGATGGCAACTTATTCATTTTCCAGTTGCCGGCAATAATGTATTTTCCCATTTTAATATCTCCTTTTAAAAATTATAAAACTCGGTATTCCGATATATAAAATACCGGAATACCGTAAAATTCAAATTATTTATCTAAAAGTGCTGCGATTCCCGGAAGTTCTTTTCCTTCCAAAAATTCAAGAGATGCGCCGCCGCCTGTTGAGATGTGTGTCATCTTATCGCCGAGGCCTGCCTGATTTACTGCAGCAACAGAGTCGCCGCCGCCTATTATTGTTGTTGCGTCTATTTCAGCAAGAGCCTCTGCAATTGCATTTGTACCAACTGCAAATTTAGGCATTTCAAATACACCCATAGGTCCGTTCCAAACAACTGTTTTTGCATCTTTCACAGCGTCTTTGTAAAGAGCGATTGTTTTTTCACCGATGTCAAGACCTTCCCAGCCTGCATCAATTTTTCCTCTTTCAACTGTTTTTGCTTCAGCGTCATTTGAAAATTCATTTGCTTCAACAGTGTCAACAGGAATTAAAAGTTTAACGCCTTTTTCTTCTGCTTTTGCCATCATATCTTTTGCATAACCGATATAATCTTCTTCAAGAAGCGAATTTCCTACTTCGCCGCCCATAGCCTTCATAAATGTATAAGCCATACCGCCGCCTATAATAAGTGTATCAACTTTGTCCAAAAGATTGTTGATAACAGAAATTTTTGATGAAACCTTTGAGCCGCCGAGTATTGCAACAAAAGGTCTTACCGGATTATTTACGGCATTACCCAAAAATTCAATTTCTTTTTCGATAAGGAAACCTGCAACTGCTTCTTTGATATACTTTGTTACGCCTACATTTGAGCAATGTGCTCTGTGAGCGGTGCCAAAAGCATCATTTACGAATATATCAGCAAGCGAAGCAAGTTCCCGGCTGAAATTATCCTCATTTTTGGTTTCTTCTTTTCTGTAACGGGTGTTTTCAAGCAAAACAACATCCCCATCTTTCATTTCTGCAACTGCTTTTTTTGCTCTTTCGCCTACAACTTCTTCATCTGCAGCAAATACTACTGTTTTACCGAGTTTTTCAGAAAGTTTAAGTGCTACCGGAAGAAGTGAAAGTTCCGGTTTCGGTTCGCCTTTCGGTTTTCCCAAATGTGAGCAAAGAATTACTTTTGCACCTCCGTCGATTAAATATTTGATTGTCGGGAGTGCCCCATCAATTCTTGTTTCATCAGTAATGTTTCTGTCTGCGTCTAAAGGAACATTAAAGTCGCATCTTACGAGAACTCTTTTTCCTTTAAAATCAATATCTCTTACTGTCTTTTTATTCATTTTTACTACCTCCGTATTTGATATTTATATAACTTTTATTATTAACATACACATAAGCAATACAAAAATGTTTCTCAATTGCTGCAATTATTATTCTTTATTCTTCAAATATTATGCAAAATCCAAGTACCCCGGGACCGGCATGGCACCCTATAACAGGTCCTATATCGCCAAAGCCTGCAACGGTAAGTCCCTCAGACTCAAACATCTCCTTAAGTTTTTGTGCTTTTTCGTCAACATCTGAATTAAGTACAAAAATCTTCGCATTTTCTTTTCCTTCACAGTCTTTTAACGCAATTTGAACAAATTTTGCAAGCACCTTTTTTTCGCCCTTAACTTTTTCGATAACAGTTGTGAGGGAATCTTCAATTTTAAGTATGGGTCTTATATCCAAAACGCCGCCAATTACGGCACTCATTGTTGTAATTCTGCCGCCTTTTTTAAGATAATCAAGAGTTTCAACGGCAAAATAGGTTTTATTCGTATCAAGCATTCTGTTGATTTTTTCAAGGATTTCATCAGACGATTTACCCTCCTGCACCATCTTTGCAGCACAAAGAGCAGTATAACCGTAACTGTAAGCAAGACACTTTGAGTCAACTATATAAATTTTCACACCTGTTTCTTCAGAAACAATTTTTGCAGTGTTTACCGCATTATTATAAATTCCACTTGCCTTTGAACCTATAGTTATAAATATTATTTCATCATAACTCTCAGCTTCTTTTTTAAAGATTTCTTCAAATTCAAAGGGTGTAATCTGCATTGTTTTGGGGATTGTTCCCGTTTCTCTTTCAGTTTTGTAAAACTCTTTTGTCGTCATATCGTATTTATCTCTTATAAGATTTTCGCCGTCAAAAGTAAATTTCACCGGGACAACCAAAACTCCGTATGTCTCGGCGGTTTCCAATGGCAAATCTCCGGGACTGTCAACCATAATTCTGATTTTGCTCAAAAAAAACACTCCTTTCAATTTCTGATAAAAGGTATATTGTACCCCTATCCCGGTTATTATACACTAATTATACATATTTTTCAATACTTTAAAACAAAAAAACTCCGCTCTGAAGCGGAATTTTTAATTATTCTGTTTTTACCGAGTACTTTTCGCCGTGCAGCAAATCGTACTGAATCATTCTATAGTCCTTTTCAAGTTCTTTGTCATCAGAATCAATATCATTGATGTGGTTTCCGCCGTTATCATAAATATTGTTTTTGATATACGCCGGATAAAGGCTGTAAAATTTGTCAAACACCGAAAAATACCATGGCATACTTTCAAGATTTGCCTTATCCATAAGAGACAGTCCCAGTTTATTTGCCGAAATATACTCCGGAAGTTTTATATCCGCACCATAATTCGACCAAACAACATAAGGTGTTTTATAAAGTTGCGGAAAATCAGTATAAATAAAAGTGTCCTTTTTTTCAATCATTCCGCCATCCGAATATGTGCTTCCGTCCGTTCCCAAAAGAGGTTGATGGTCGCCGTACATTGCAATTATTACAGGTTCATTTACAGTTTTAAAATATTCAACAAGAATCTTAAATGCGTTATCAGTATCATAAACACCCTGTGTATAATCACGAAGCCCCTGCAAATCTTCCGGGTTTAAACTGTCAGATGTGACTTCAATATCATATGAGTCATACCTTTTCGGATTGTATCCTCCGTGGTTTTGCATTGTTACCAAAAAGCAGAACATATTATCTTTTTCTTTATTCTGATATGCCTTTATTATCTGTTTTACGGCATATTCATCCGAAGCATACCATCCCTTTCTTTCAAGGTCGGGCATATCATCCATTCCCAAAAATTTATCAAATCCCAAAAGCGGATATGCTTTTTGTCTGTTATAAAAGTTTTTATGGTATGGATGTATCGCAACCGTTTCATAGCCGTTATCCCTGTATGCTGAAACAATAGACGGTGTTTCACTTAAAATATGCTGAATGTATGGGTAAGAACTTGCAGGCAAAAACGAAGTTGAAAAACCTGTCAATGCCTCAAATTCAGGCATACAGGTTCCGCCCGAAAAAACCGGAGAAACCAGTTTGCCGACAGGATATCCTTCTTCCTTCAATTCTGTAGTAAACGGAATGGGATTTGACGAAAAATTCACATTAGGAAGTTCAGAAGGATCCCACCATGCTTCATTTTGTATTAAAATAACAGTGGGTTTTACATTGCTTTTAGTGTTATTTTCGGATAAATCGGAATATTTATTCTTAAGCGAACTTATATACTCCTCCGAATAATTTTCAGGTTTTTCCACAACAAGGTCGCCTATTCTGGGAAAAAATGTGAGGACAAGTCCGTTTTTCCTCAAATTATCAACCGGATTAAATGCCGCAATTTCAATATTCAACTTATCCATTGTTCTGTGTCTGAAATCATAATTAAAACAATAAAGATATATTGTTGATATAAAGAACACAACAAACACCGCTTCAACAGCGGTCCTCGCTGCAAATTTAAGTTTTTTTGGATTTGCTTTTTGTATATGAAGCAGCATTATAAAGCCCAAAATTATAACTGCAAGCGATATAAAATATGTCAGTTTAAACGGAATCTTTACAAAAGACGCTATCTGACCCACATTTTTTATAAGCAAAAGATCAGACGGCAAAAGCGGATCACCGGTGAGTTCAAGAGTCACATAAGTTGCAAACGACAAAAGCCAAAACAAAACACCCGATATTAAATACGCTATTGTAATCTTTCTGAAAATAACTTTAAATATACAGATAAACGCAAAAATAAAAAGATACGAAAACAAAAGTTTAACAAGCCAAAATTGCCCCGGAAGAAAAAATTCCGTTGCCGCCTTTATGTCCGAAAGGTGCATGATTTCAAGAGCCGCAAGAATAATAAACGGACTCATAAAAAGAGAAATAAGGGAAAGTTTATATGTGCCCTCATTTTTTTTAAGAAATCTATCTGCTTCGTCTTTTATTATGTTGTTCCAAAATTTTAGAATAGAGTCTTTTAACTTCTGCACTTTAAAATGTTCTCCTTAAACTTTTCAAAGAGGTGTAATATTACACCTCTTTTTATATCAGTAATTTCTTAATTTTTATATTGAGTAGTATTTGTAACCATCATCGAAATTTCATTTTCGTTACAAATATCGATAATATCCTGAGTGTTTAAAGCACCGCCCGGCTGAATTATTGCCGTAATCCCGCTTTCGTTAAGAAGATTAACAAGTTCGGGCGAGAATATAACCGAGTCTGTTGCAAGAACACTGCCTCTTGCCTTTTCTCCTGCCGTATCACAGGCAGTCTTAAATGCTTTTTCTATATCTAACTGACCCTGCCCTATTCCTACGGCCTGACCGTCTTTTACAAGAACCGCCGAAACAGATTTTGAACCCTTTGCAATATTAAACCCAAAAACAAGGTCACTTTCTTCATTTTCATCGGGCCTTTTTGCTGTAACATACAAAAGTTCATTCACATTAAGAGGTTTAATATCGGTATTCTGAACCAAAAGTCCCCCCAAAACTTTTTTATAAATATAAGGGTCCGCCTTTTCAACTTCATTTGTTCCCGTAAGTACAAGTTTCAGTCCCTCTTTTTCAGCCAAAACAGATTCAGCATCCGAATCAGCACCGGGTGCCACAGCAAGTTCAAACGGAAATTTCATAATTTCGTGGGCAGTCTTTCTGTCAATAAGGCAGTTCATCACAAGAACCCCTCCGCCCATATTTGTACCCTCTGCCCGAAACGCTTTCGTGCAGGCATCATAAGCGTCAACCCCCACTGCCGCTCCCGAAACGATTTCCCTTTTAACTGCAACGGCACAGGGACTTTCGATTTCTTTTATAATTCCGTATGCAAAAGAAATATCGGCAATAGAACTGTACGATATATTTTTATTTTTAAAAAGTTCTACTTTTTCATCAAACCCCTGTTCACTGTAAAATGCGGCTGACTGATAGGCATTTTCCCCGCTTTCAAGTTTTGAAACTCTTTTATAAGTTCTTGTGATATATTCCGGGTAAAGAACAGATGTAAGACTCCCTCTCAAATATTCATTTAAAAGAGCGAGATAATGCGTAGTATATGAAACAGCCTTTGCAGCCAACATTCCCCTTGTTTCGAGTGAAACTTCTCCGCCTTTTTCTATTTCCGAAACAACCAGCGAAAAATCATTTTTATCAATTACCACAGTAACATCTTCATAATTTTTTGCAGCAAGATTTATAAAATTGATTTTTTCAATATCAATCATAGAAAGAAGTGATTTTCCACCCTCTGCCGAAATTTTGCACAACTCATCAAAATTCTCGAGATTTACGGCAACAATATCAATAGGCTCAATTCCTTGCTCTCTTATGTAATTAATCTGTTCAATATCAGACCTGTCGGTCGTAATACCGTATACCACGCTTCCGCTCATTAAATGTGCTTTGCCGTCCGGCCCTTTTTCATCACCTGCAAGGTCTTCAAGACTAATAACCCCGAAACCGTTCAAAGAAAGCAATTCGTAAGTCTCCCCGAAAGATAAAATTTCATATCCGTTCTCGGAAAGTTTTCCGGCAAATTCAAACGCAGTACTGTTATCTGTCATATAAAGAAGTGCTCTTTTTTTCATAATACCATCCCTGTAACAGTTTAATATCCGTACTCAAATGATTATATCAAAATATTCAAAGTATGTCAAATCAGTCAATGGGAGTAACATCATCATCGGCATCCGTTATCTCGGCTTTAAGCCTGTGCCTTGAATTTGCATTTATAATTTCCGTTATTCCCGTATAAATAAGACATCCTGCAATAACCCTTGTCATAAGCACGCCCGTTTTAAAAGGATAAAGAATTATAACAAGTCCGATGACAAGCGTTATTATTGAAATCACATATTCCGAAATTGCACCTCTGACACCGAGTTCTTTTAATTTTCTTGCACTCTGCAAACTTCCGCAGCCGTTTATTGCCATCATGATTCCAAAAAGCAACGGAAAAATCGAAGCAAATATTCTGGTGTTCAGGATAAATATTATACCGAAAGCAAAGTAAAACACGCCCGTTCCGATATTTTCTAAAACCCTAACTGCCCCTCTTGCAATTAAAAGCAAGCCAATTACTATGCTCGCAATTTTAAGCGTTTCAGCCGGTTTAAAAAACATCAGTACGCCCAAAATTATGTATATAACGCACAAGTATTGCATTTTATTTCTGAATTTATCAAAAAATCCCATATGCTCACCTCTTAATCTGAAGTAATTTTAACACTAATATGTGAAAAAAGTAAGTAAAATATAAATCTGTTTGTTAAAATTATTTAACAGATTCTATAAACTTCTTTATTCCGCAGTTTCCCTTTTCAGTATTTTTGAAAACTCCGCAATTTTCAAGAATTTTTGCAAAAACACTTCCTATGTATTCCTTGTTTTTCTCATCAAGTTCACCAAACTGTGTTGTAAGTCTGGGAGGCAAAACTGCCAGGCCCATAGCCTCAATAAGTCCGATGTTTTCTTTCTTAACATTATGATACTCACTGTGCGGATGGAATATTCCCAGCGGATGTTCCTCGGTCGTTCTGTTGTTTCTTAAAATAAGGTCAAGTTCAAACTCTCCGTTTCTCATTCTTGCAATAGGAGTTATTGTGTTATGAGGTGCATCTGTATAATGAAGTATGTCATTTTCGGGATCGTCGTATTTTCTCCAGGCATCAAGAATTTTTGACGCAAGAAGAACAAGTCTTTCCATATCCTTACCGGAAATCCTTATTGTTGACAATGCCCAGTCTACAACACCTGCTTTTACATCAGAAAAACCTTCAAATTCCTTTTCAAACCTTAACCCGCATTTTGCCATAGGAAATTCGTATCTGCCGCCCTGGTAATGGTCGTGTGTAAGTATTGAACCCCCGACAATCGGAAGATCAGCATTTGAACCTATAAAGTAATGCGGAAAGAGTTTTACAAATTCCAAAAGTCTTTTAAATGTTTCGTTTGTTATTCTCATAGGAACATGGCCGCCGTTAAATACGATACAATGTTCGTTATAATATCCGTACGGAGAATACTGCAAATACCATTCTTCGCCGTTTAAGTTAAGAGGAATAGTTCTGTGGTTTGCTCTCGGAGGATGGTTTGCATTACCCTCATAACCGACATTTTCCTTACAAAGTAGACATTTGGGATAACCTGTTTGCTTAACTTTTTTAGCATTTGCAATATCTTTTGGGTCCTTTTCAGGCTTCGAAAGATTTATTGTAAGATCAATATCACCGTACTCTTTTGTGTTTGTTTTCCAGATTATGTTCTTTTTAAGTCTTTCTGTCATTATGTAGTTATTGCTTTTTGAAAGAGCATAAAAATAATCCGTTGCATCTTGAGGCGATTTACTATATTTTTCTTCAAATTTTTCTTCCAAAACAGACGGCATGGGAGTAAAGACATCCATAATATCTGCTGAAAGAATATCCCTGTAAGTTATGCTGTCAACGGTAAGTTTACCGTTTTGTGCAGCAAAGTCCAAAATTCCCTTTAATATTTCCTCAATATTTGAATGAGGCACATATTCTTCTCTCTCAAAACTTTCCCCGCCTATAAGATTTAGAATCCTGTTTACAGCATAAATTTCATCGGACTTTTTAATAAGTCTGTTTTTTTGTGCATAGTCAAGAAGTTCTGACAAATTTTTATTAATTTCATCCATAGTTTTTCTCCATTCCGCCCTGTATTGGCAACAAATTTCCTGTCCCGGCTATTATATATTATGCTTTTATTATCTTAAGTATATCACTTGGTGTTTCGGCAAAAATTTTTGCTCCGTTTTGTATTAAAAACTCTTTTGTTCTGAACCCCCATACAACGCTTATGCAGGGAATATTTGCATTTTCCGCAGTTTTTATGTCAACTTCCGAATCACCGACATAAAAGGTTTCGGAAACATCTGTTTTTATAACTTTCATTGCATTTAGAACTCCTGTGGGGTCAGGTTTTTTATTCTGCCCTTCCCTGTCGCCTATGACTGCTTCAAACACTCCTTTGAAAACACCTTCCGCAAGTTCCTTTACAGCAGACTCCTGTTTATTTGAAACAAGTCCCAGTTTGATCCCCTTTTCTTTAAGTGCAAAAAGAAGTTTTACTATTCCATCATACGGCTTTGTATTATCTCTGCAATGAATCTGATAATGCTTTAAATAGATATCAAGACATTCCTTAAAACAGTCTTTTCTTTCTCCCACAGAAAGATTTATAAGGTTTTCAACCCCGTTGCCTAAAAACGATTTTATTTCTTCTTCATTTCTTTTGGGAAGTCCGAGCACACCAAGGGCATAGTTTACTGAATTTTTAATATCATTAGATGTGTTTAAAACAGTACCGTCCATATCAAAAATTATACCTTTGCATTTATTCATACTATCACCAACATTTTATTTTATCATAAACTTTATAAAAAAACAAGGGAATGTATTTTTTACATTCCCCTTTGAAATCATTTTTTGGCAATATTGGTCAATTTTAATTTTCCGTCCTGCGTTTTAAGCGTATATTTCCATTCGTATTCTTTCACTTTTTCTGTTCCGTCGGCTGATATTATTTTTGCTGTTTCATATGTAATTACCGTGTATGCCGTATCAGAATTTTTTACTATACTTTTAACGGTAAGTGAAATCATTTCTTCTTTAACACCTGCAGCATAAAGCCTTTCGACAAGGTTTTTCTGAGTTTCATAAATATTGCTGCCGGTATAAAGCGTATTGCTCACAAGACCAAAATCGTTATTATTTATGGCATCTGTCAACCCCCATGCGTATTCCCTCATAAGTTCTGAAATTTCCTGTTCCGGAATTGCACTTTCTTTTTTCATGGTTTCTTTTGTTTCATTTTCATACAATGATTTTTTTGCCTTGCCGATTTTTTTCTCTGTCTCGGTAAGTTTTGCACGGTCAGAACCTGTAAGATACTTCACATCAATCTCTGCCAAAATGTTTTCTGCGGCATCGTAAAGACCGGAATCGTAAAGTCCCATTATCCTGTCAAAATCTTTATTAGCCTGCTTGTAATCCTCAATTATATTCTGAAGTTTCAAAACATCTTCTTTAATGCCATAATTTTTGTATGCCTCAGGAATTTCTCCGGCAAACTTTTCAGCATCTTCATAATTTTCATTTTCAATACACTTTTTTGCACTGTTATAGTTTGAAACAATGTCAAACAGTTCTTTAATATTCTTTTTTTCGTAGCCCTTGCTCATCGCAGACTCGAAGTAACTCTCGGCAGTTTTGTAATCACCGCTTTCAAATGCCTTAATTCCCTTGCCGTACATATCAGAGCCGCTCCCCGAACTGCAGGATGACGAAAGCACCGTCAATATTAAAAGCATCATAACCGAGATAATCTTTTTTATATTCATAAATCTCCTCCCGAAATTTATTCCCTATCAAATATATATTATATAATTTCCCCTGATTTGTCAACTTTTTTCTTGCAATACGCCGTTTGTCATATTCTAATCCTTTTTTATTGGCAAATTGTGTTGACAATTACCCGAAAAATGCTCTATAATGGTAAAAGGCAGAGAGGTGATAATATGGATATAGAAGTTACCGCTTCCGAATACATCAATGCTATGCAGGTAAGATTTATATGCGGCGGATATTTTAAAAACCAACCCGAATGGGGTTCATCACAGGGAATTATTAATTTTTCAAAACTTTATTATATATTAGACGGCGAATGCGTAATAGGCATAGACGGAAAAGAATTTGTCGCAAAAAAGGGACAGTTGGTTTTGGTCCCTGCCGGAAGGCATAATTCTTACAGATTCTCACAAAAAAAGAAACTTGAAAAATATTGGTGTCACTGCAATGCAAATCTCGGTCAGTCTAACCTTTTTGATGTAATCTCGGTTCCTTTTGCCACGGATGTAGGACGCAGCAAAGAGATTGCCTCTTTGTTCGAACAACTGCTTTTTAATACCGATAAAGGAAATGACCTTTCTGATTCGGTAAATCAACAGGGGTATCTTATGCTTTTGCTGTCAAAATACTTTAAAACAGCGGGTTACACTATTAATTCAGGCAAAAAATCCTCGCCGGATTTTATTTCAGTTATAAAATATATGAGTGAAAATATTTCAGAAAGCATATCTGTTGAGACTTTGTCGGATATGATCCATATTCACCCCAACTATTTTATCAGAATCTTCAAGCAACATTTTGGTTGTTCACCCATAAAATTTTTTAACAATATGAGAATCGAAAAGGCCAAAGACCAACTGAGAAACACATCCCTTTCTATTGAAAGCGTCGCAAAAAGTGTCGGCTGTAATGATATTTACACCTTTTCAAAATTCTTTAAAGCAAATGTCGGCATTGCACCGACAAAATACAGAAATTTAAATCTTAACCATACCGAAAGGATATTCAAAGATGAGAATATTAGGGATTGACCCCGGTTTTGCCATAGTGGGATACGGTGTTATTGACTATTCGGGAACTGAATACAAAACGGTTGACTACGGAAAAGTTACAACCTCTGCACACACGCCCCTTCCTAAAAGGCTGAAAACTGTATATGACGGAATTTCAAAACTTATAGACACTTTTAACCCCGACTGTATGGCAGTTGAAGAACTTTTTTTCAATACCAATGTAACAACTGCGATTGCGGTAGGCCACGCAAGGGGCGTAATACTTCTTGCAGCTGCAAATAAGAATATTCCCATTTTTGAATATACACCGCTTCAGATCAAACAGGCTGTGGCAGGTTATGGCAGAGCAGACAAAAATCAGGTTCAACAGATGGTTAAAATGTTTCTTAAATTAAAGGAAGTCCCGAAACCCGATGATACGGCAGATGCCTTAGCGGTTGCAATATGCCATGCAAATTCAGCGTCACTTTCGGGAATACTGGGAGTTTAGGAGGAATAAAATGTATTCATACATAAAAGGAACATATGAGGGACAAAGAGAAAACTATATCGTTCTTGAGGCCTCAGGTATTGGGTATAAAATATTTGCCACATCGTCTACTGCGGCAAAAATGCCTCAAATCGGTATGCAGGCAAAAGTATATACATATTTTAATGTGAGAGAAGACGCAATGGAACTTTACGGTTTTTATTCAGAAGAGGAACGGGATTTGTATGAAATACTTATTTCCGTTTCCGGAGTGGGACCTAAAATGGGAATTTCACTGTTATCTTATGTATCGCCCGCGGAGTTTGCGGCAGCACTTGCAGCAGAAGATACAAAAACCCTTACAAAAGCCCCGGGAGTAGGCCCAAAACTTGCCAAGAGAATTATCCTTGAATTAAAAGACAAATTCAAAACAGATTCTCCGGATATTCCAACCGAAACAATTGTTTCAGAGCCATCCGAAAGACAAGAGGCAGCACAGGCACTAATATCTCTCGGATATTCAGCATCTGAAGCACAAAGGGCAGTTGACGGCTTAGACGGCTCTATTGAAGACATTGTTGGAAAAGCACTAAAAAATCTTATGGGCAAAAGTTAATTGCTCCTTCACGAAAGGTGATAAAAAATGGAAGACAGAATTATAACCTCGACATTTACAGGTGAGGATGAAGATATTGAAGTCTCTCTCCGTCCGCACACTTTAGGCGATTATGTCGGACAGGAAAAAGCAAAGGAAAATCTAAAAATCTTTATTGAAGCGGCAAAAATGAGAAACGAACCGTTAGACCACATTTTGCTTTACGGACCTCCCGGACTGGGTAAAACAACACTGGCAAATATAATATCAAACGAAATGGGAGTTAATATAAGAATAACATCAGGACCTGCAATCGAAAGACCGGGCGACCTTGCGGCGATAATTTCAAACCTTGCCGAAAATGATATTCTTTTCATTGATGAAATCCACAGACTTAATCGAAGTGTTGAAGAAATACTCTATCCTGCAATGGAAGACTTTGTAATAGACATTGTTTACGGAAAAGGTGTCTCTGCAAAGACAGTAAGGGTTGCACTTCCGAAATTTACTTTAATAGGTGCAACAACAAGAGCAGGACTTTTGAGTTCTCCTCTGCGTGACAGATTCGGGTTTATTTCAAGACTTGAAATGTATACCAAGGAGGAATTAAAATCAATAGTAATCCGTTCAGCGGGAATTTTGGGAGTTGTTATTGAAAACGACGGTGCAGAGGAAATTGCACTCCGCTCAAGAGGAACACCGAGAATTGCAAACAGACTTTTAAAGAGAGTTCGTGACTATGCACAGATTAAAGGCAACGGCGTTATAACAAAACAAATGGCTGACCTTGCTCTTAATATGATGGAAGTTGATAAATTGGGACTGGACTCAATAGACAGAAGAATACTAAACACAATTATTAAAAACTTTGCCGGCGGTCCCGTAGGACTTGATACAATTTCGGCTTCAATCGGCGAAGAAAGTAACACTGTCGAAGATGTATGTGAACCGTATCTTCTTCAAATGGGTTTTATTTCAAGAACTGCACGGGGACGGTGTGCAACCAAAGCCGCCTACGATTATATGGGAATTGATTTTCCTGCAAAATAGATAAATTTAAAGAAAAACGCTGAAATTTAAAGCAAATATGCTAAATATTGCAAAATCTAGTTAATTTAGCGATTTTGGTAACATTGAAATATTTATCAAAAATGTTAAAATATATCCTGTTAGCACTCAAAAGCAAGGAGTGCTAACAAGGTAAGTATTGTAAATTAATTCAGGAGGTGTCTTTTAATGAATATTAAACCATTAGCAGACAGAATAGTAATAAAAATGACAGAAGCCGAAGAAAAAACAGCAAGCGGTATTATTCTTACGGGTTCTGCAAAAGAAAAACCGCAGATTGCCGAAGTTGTAGCAGTAGGCCCCGGCGGACTTGTTGACGGCAAGGAAGTTAAAATGGAACTTGCAGTAGGCGACAAAGTAATAATAAGCCAATATGCAGGAACAACCGTTAAGTTTGACGGAACAGAATATACAATATTAAGACAGAGCGATGTTTTGGCGAAAGTTGACTGATTAAAGGGAGGAAACTAATTATGGCTAAAGATATTTTATTTGGCGAAGAAGCAAGAAAAAGCCTTGAAAGAGGTGTAAATAAACTTGCAGATACAGTTAAAGTAACACTCGGACCTAAAGGAAGAAATGTAGTTCTTGACAAAAAATTCGGAACTCCGCTTATTACAAACGACGGTGTTACGATTGCAAAGGAAATAGAACTTGAAGATCCGTTTGAGAATATGGGTGCACAACTCGTCCGTGAAGTTTCAACAAAGACAAACGATGTTGCCGGTGACGGTACAACAACCGCTACTTTGCTCGCACAGGCTATTGTAAGAGAAGGACTTAAAAATGTTGCAGCAGGTGCAAATCCTATGATACTTAAAAAAGGTATGGAAAAGGCAGTAAACAAAGTTGTTGAAACAATAGTTTCTAACAGTAAAGAAGTTTCGGGTAAGGATGATATTGCAAGAGTTGCTTCTGTTTCGTCAGCTGATGAAACAATCGGTAATCTTATTGCAGATGCAATGGAAAAAGTTACAAACGACGGCGTTATCACAGTTGAAGAATCAAAAACAGCAGATACATCTGTCGAAGTTGTAGAAGGTATGCAGTTTGACAGAGGCTATATTTCTCCTTATATGGTAACTGATACTGATAAAATGGAAGCCGTATTGGACAACGCAAGTATTCTTATTACAGATAAAAAGATTACAAACATCCAGGAAATTCTTCCTCTTCTTGAACAGATTATGCAGCAGGGTAAAAAACTTGTTATAATAGCAGAAGATATTGAAGGCGAAGCCCTTGCAACTTTGGTTGTAAACAAGTTAAGAGGAACATTTACATGCGTTGCTGTTAAAGCACCGGGATTTGGTGACAGAAGAAAAGCAATGCTTCAGGATATTGCAATTTTAACAGGCGGTCAGGTTATTTCTGAAGAATTAGGTCTTGAACTTAAAGATACTCAGGTTACTCAGTTAGGTCAGGCAAGACAGGTCGTAGTTCAGAAAGAAAACACAATCATCGTAGGCGGTTCAGGCGATGCTCAGGAAATTAAAAACAGAGTTTCACAGATTAAAGCCCAGATTGAAGAAACAACCTCTGAATTTGACAAAGAAAAACTTCAGGAAAGACTTGCTAAAATGTCGGGCGGTGTTGCAGTTCTTAAAGTAGGTGCAGCAACAGAAACTGAAATGAAAGATAAAAAACTCAGAATTGAAGACGCATTGGCAGCAACAAGAGCAGCCGTTGAAGAAGGCATTGTACCCGGCGGCGGAACTGCTTACATTAATGCAATAGAATCTCTTGATTCATTAATCGAAAATGCACAGGGCGATGAAAAAACAGGTATGAAAGTAATTCAGAAAGCACTTGAAGAACCTGTTAAACAAATTTGTGCAAATGCGGGAATTGAAGGAAGCGTTGTAATAGACAAAATCAAACATTCCGACAAAGGAATCGGATTTAATGCACTTACAGAAACATATGGCGATATGATCCAGGACGGCATTGTTGACCCGGCAAAAGTTACCCGTTCAGCACTTCAGAATGCGGCATCTGTTGCAGCAATGATTTTAACAACTGAAAGTGTTGTTGCAAACCAACCGGAACCCGAAGCACCGGCAGCTCCGGCAGGCGGAATGGGTGGAATGGGCGGAATGTACTAATTCTGCGAAACATAAGACCGCTTAAAAAGTCTTCTAATTTCAAAAGGATCTCTGATTGGGATCCTTTTATTGTTTTAAATAACTTAAATTTTGTCAGTTTATTATTCCTAAATTTGATATAAACCTTGAAATGGAAAATTTTATGTGTTATAATCGCTGTAGTGTATAATTTATTAAAAAGGAGACTTAAATTATGAAAAAAACGTTAAGTTTGTTACTGGCAGTATGTATGCTTGTTGCATTATTGCCTTGCAATGTTTTCGCAATTGATGAAAATAAAGAAATAAAAGCAGCAATTGCCGCTGTAAGAGCCAACGAGAAAACGATTCTTTGCGATAACGATATGCCTGTTGAAGAATTTCTTTCTTATATAAGAATGGTTCTTCCTGAAGGAACTACTGTTGAGGTTTCTTTCGAAAAGGAATCGGATTACCGTGTTTATAACGCTACGGAAAAAAGGGACGGTTCAATTTTTGCAAATATTGTTTTTAAATGCGGAGTATATACCCGTAAAGATATGTTTACAATGAAGATTCCGAAACTTGATGCAGCACCTGAAGTAACTAAACCTGATGATACTGCAAAAGCAGAAGAAACCAAACCGACAGAAGAAACCAAGCCGGAAGTTACAGTCGCTTTTGAAGATGTTGCAGACGATGCGTATTATGCAGATTCAGTTAAATGGGCAGTTGAGAAAAAAATTACTGCCGGAACAAGCAAAACTGCATTTTCACCCGACAACACCTGCACAAAAGCACAGATTTTAACATTCCTTTGGCGTGCAGTGGGTTCACCTAAGGCTGAGATTGAAAATCCGTTTACAGATGTAAAATCAGACGATTATTATTATGATGCCGCAATCTGGTCATATGTGATGGGAATGGTTGAAGAAAACGAGTTTAAAGGTGATACTCCTTGCACAAGAGCCTCAACTGTAGAATATCTTTGGAAGAACGCAAAAGCACCTGATGTTGAAAGCAACAGCAGTTTTAAAGATGTTTCCAAAGACGCTGCATACAGCACAGCCGTAGCATGGGCGGTTGAAAACAAGGTTACAAGTGGTGTTTCAGAAACTGAATTTGCACCCGATACTATTTGTTCAAGAGGCCAGATAGTAACATTCCTTAAAAGAGCAATAAGCAAATAATAAGTAAAAAACAGTGATGCAAAACAAAATCGTTTTGCATCACTGTTTTATTTTTTCTCACATTCCGAACAATTTTTGCCGCAGCAAAGACATTTTCCCTATTTCAATGACCTTATTATAAGAAACAAAGAAATTGCAAACCAAACAAGAATTATTCCAAGAATTATTATATCTTTTACTTTCATTTTAAAAAATTAAGGTTCCGATATTGTAAACAACAAACGAAACAATCCATGCGATTAAACACTGGAGAGCCGAAACCTCAAATCCTTTCCGTTTTGAATTCATTTCACGGCTTATTGTTGCAACTGCCGCAACGCAGGGTGTGTATAAAAGTGTAAAAACAAGAAAACTTGCTGCAGAAATCGGAGTAAAAAGAGAACTTAAAGCAGAAGAAAGTTCCTTTGTATTTGTACCCAAAAGTACACCCATTGTACTTACTACTGCCTCTTTGGCCGTAAACCCTGTTATAAGAGAAGTTGAAATTCTCCAATCATTAAGCCCCAACGGTCTGAACAAAGGTGCTATAACCATTCCGATTAAGGCAAGGAGCGAATTTTCGCTTGATGATGCAATATTCAGTTTTGCGTCAAATGTCTGCAAAAACCATATTACGACAGTTGCAGTGAATATCACAGTGAATGCCTTTTCAATAAAATCCTTTGCCTTATCCCACATTAAAAGCAAAACACTTTTAGGCGACGGAAAGCGATAATTTGGAAGTTCCATAACAAAAGGCACAGGATTTCCCTTAAACACCGTTTTGCTTAATATGAATGCCGACAAAATTCCGACAAGCATACCTGTTACATACATTAAAATCATCACAAGTGCAGAATATTCCGGAAAAAACGCCGCAGCAAAGACCGCATAAATCGGAATTTTCGCGGAACAACTCATAAACGGGGTTAAGAGTATTGTCATCTTTCTGTCACGCTCCGAAGAAAGCGTTCTTGTTGCCATAACTGCCGGAACAGAACAGCCGAATCCTATAAGGAGCGGAACAAAACTCCTTCCCGAAAGACCTATTTTTCTTAAAAGTTTGTCCATAACAAACGCGACTCTTGCCATATACCCCGAATCTTCCAAAACCGAAAGAAAGAAAAACAAAACGACTATAATGGGAAGAAAACTAAGCACACTTCCGACACCTGCAAAAACTCCGTCTATTACAAGGCTCTGCACAACTTTGTTTATTCCATATGCCGTAAGCAGTTTATCTGCAATATATGTAAACCAGTCTATACCGCTTGCCAGAATATCACTTAAAAATGCACCTATTACATTAAAAGTAAGATAAAATATACCAAGCATTATAAGAATAAAAAGCGGTATTGCCATATACTTGTCCGTCAATACGGCATCAATTTTACGGCTCCTTATTCTTTCTTTGCTTTCTCTGCATTTAACAACACATTCAGTGCAGGCTTTTTCAATATATGAATATCTCATATCTGCTATTGCCGCATTCCTGTCAAGTCCGCATTCGGCTTCCATTTCTATAACCGAATGTTCAATCATTTCGAGTTCGTTCTGATTGAGTTTTAATTTGCCCACAATGTCTGCATCACCCTCAATCATCTTTGTTGCTGCAAATCTTCTCGGAATACCGGCATTTTCAGCATGATCCTCTATTAAATGGCATACTGCGTGAATACATCTGTGAACAGGTCCCTTATCGCAAAAATCCACAACCTTAGGACAGACTTTGTTTTTGGCGGTTTCTGTTACAAGTTCGATTAATTCTTCGATACCTTCATTTTTTGCAGCACTTATAGGAACAATTGGTATTCCCAAAAATTTCTCAAGTTTTTTAACATCTACTGTCCCGCCGTTGTTTCTTACCTCGTCCATCATATTAAGTGCCAGAACCATAGGAACATTTAAAGTTAGAAGCTGAAGTGTTAAATAAAGGTTTCTCTCTATATTTGTAGCATCTATTATATTTATTATTCCGTCGGGGTTTTCATTCAAAACAAAGTCCCTTGTGACAATTTCTTCATTTGTGTAAGGTCTTATAGAGTATATGCCGGGAAGATCCACAACGGAGCAATTTTTAACCCCTCTTACCTCTCCTATCTTAGCATCCACCGTAACACCCGGAAAGTTACCCACGTGTTGATTTGAACCTGTAAGACGGTTAAACAGCGTCGTTTTACCGCAGTTTTGATTTCCTACTAACGCAAGTATCATTTTTAGTTTGTCCCCCCGTCCACTGAAACTTCTATCTTTTTTGCATCTTCTATTCTGATTGTAAGTTCATATCCTCTTATGTGAAGTTCTATCGGATCACCCAACGGTGCAACTTTCACCACTTCAATTTCTGTCTTTGGTATAAGTCCCATATCAAGCAGACGGCACCTTAATACTCCCTCTCCTCCGACTTTTGTAATTACCCCTTTTTCACCGACTTTAAGTTTATCAAGCGTCATAATTTCCTCCGTAAATTATCATTTGTTAAATTATACTCAACTATATTTTAAAATAGTATCGCAAATTTGTCAAATTTTTTACTTTTTTCTCTTGCAATTAGTGTAATATTTATATATAATAGATAGAAGATAGAATGGATGAGGTGTGTATGGGTAAAATTATCAGAGGTCTTTTCAGAGAAAATCCGTTTCCGTCCGAAAAAACTGCGGCGATTATTCCGTGCGGCGGAAAAGGAACAAGAATGAAAATCGATTTCAACAAGATATTTCTCGCAATAGAAGATAAGCCTGTTATTTCTTACACCCTGGATGTTTTTGAAAACTGTCCTTTAATAAGTGAAGTTATTATCCCGGCTGCAGAAAATGACATTCAACTTTAAAATGATGTTATCTCGGATTTTGGTTATAAAAAAGTCAAAGCCATCGTAAGAGGCGGAAAAACCCGTCAGGAAAGCATTGAAAACGCATTAAAATCTGTATCTTCTGATATTGATTTTGTTGCAGTCCACGACGGAGCAAGGCCGCTTTTATCCGAAACCGTTCTTTCAAAAACTGTTGAAACCGCAATAAGATTTGGTGCGGCAGCAACGGGAATTATGGCAAAAGATACTCTAAAGACGGTTAAAAACGGAAAATTGATTGCAACTGTAGACAGGAGTTCAACCGCACTTATTCAGACTCCTCAGGTGTTTAGAAAAGACATTCTTGTTGAGGCTTACAAAAATGCAAGAGAAAGTGGTATAGAAGTTACAGACGATACATCGCTTTTTGAAAATACTGATATAGAAATCGCCTTTGTTGAGGGTTCGCCGGAAAACATTAAACTTACAACGCCTGATGACTATTTTATTATAAATTCTATTATAAGGAGTGATTTGGATTGAGAATCGGTCACGGTATTGATTTTCATCGCCTCGTTCCGGAAAGAGATCTTATTTTGGGCGGAGTAAAAATCCCCTATGAAACGGGACTTTTGGGCCATTCCGACGCAGATGTTTTGCTTCATGCAATTGCAGATTCGCTTTTGGGTGCAGCGGCTATGGGTGACATCGGAAAGCATTTTCCCGATTCCGACCAAAGGTATAAAGATATTTCAAGTTTAAAACTTCTTGAATATACAAAAGAAATTATTAAACCTTACCGCATAATAAATATTGACGCGACAGTTATCGCTCAAAAACCGAAACTTCTTCCGTACATACAAAAAATGCGTGAAAACATTGCTTCAGTTTTAGATGTTGATGTTTCTTGTGTAAATGTCAAAGCAACCACTACCGAAGGTATGGGATATTTGGGAAACGGTGAAGGTATTGAGGCACACAGTGTATGCCTCGTAGAAAAAGGAGAATAAAAATGGCAAAAGAACAGAAAAAATTTGTTGAAGACATCACATCTATGGATGTTGATTTTGCAAAGTGGTACACCGATATTGTAAAAAAAGCAGACCTTATTGCATATTCAAATGTAAGAGGATGTATGATTCTTCGTCCGTATGGCTATGCAATATGGGAACTTATTCAGAAAAATCTTGATGGAATGTTTAAAGAAGACGGCGTTGAAAATGTATATATGCCTATGTTTATTCCCGAAAGTTTACTCCAGAAAGAAAAGGACCATGTTGAAGGATTTGCTCCTGAGGTTGCCTGGGTAACCTACGGCGGCAATGAAAAACTGCAGGAAAGACTTTGCGTAAGACCTACTTCTGAAACTCTTTTCTGCGATCATTATAAGGATATAATTCATTCTTACAGAGATCTTCCGAAAAAATACAACCAGTGGTGTTCCGTAGTAAGATGGGAAAAAACAACAAGACCTTTCCTCAGAACTCTTGAATTTTTGTGGCAGGAAGGACATACGGCTCATGCAACTGCTGAAGAAGCACAGGAAGAAACTATCAAAATGCACGATATTTACGCAAACTTCTGCGAAAACTATCTTGCAATGCCTGTAATCAAGGGCAGAAAGACCGAAAAAGAGAAATTTGCCGGTGCAACCGCAACATACACCATAGAAAGTCTTATGCACAATGGATTTGCACTCCAGGCCGGAACATCTCATAACTTTGGCGACGGTTTTGCAAAAGCATTTGGAATTCAGTATACAGATAAGGATAATTCTCTTAAATACGTTCACCAGACTTCATGGGGAATGACCACAAGACTTATCGGTGCGGTCATTATGGTTCACGGCGATAACAGCGGACTTGTTCTTCCGCCTAAAATCGCACCTGTGGAACTTATGATAATCCCTATTGCTCAGCACAAAGAAGGCGTGCTTTCCAAAGCAAATGAACTTTATGAAAGACTTAAAAATACAGTCCGTGTTAAAGTTGATGATTTCGAAAAATCACCCGGCTTTAAATTCAGCGAGCAGGAAATGCGTGGTATTCCGCTAAGACTTGAAATCGGACCTAAAGATATTGAAGCAAATTCATGCGTGCTTGCAAGGAGAGATAACGGAGAAAAAATAACTGTTTCTCTTGATGAACTTGAAACAAAAGTTCCCGAAGTTTTAAACGATATTCAAAATTCAATGTTTGATAAGGCAAGAAAACACAGGGATGCAAGAACTTTTACAGCAACTAATATGGATGATTTCAAAAAGCAGCTTGACGCAGTACCCGGCTTTATTAAGGCTATGTGGTGCGGTGATGAAGAATGTGAACTTAAAATAAAAGAATTAACCGGTGCATCATCAAGATGTATTCCGCTTGAGCAGGAACATATTGCAGATACCTGTGTATGCTGCGGCAAAAAGGCAAAAGAAATGGTTTACTGGGGAAAAGCATATTAATAATTAAAGGGGAAATATATATGAAAAGAACAGTAAGTATTATTCTTGCATTTGTACTCGTTTTAACAATGACAACAGTATGTTTTGCAGAAGAAAACATTAGTGTTACCCTGAACGGTAACAAAATTGAGTTTGCATCACAGCCCGTAATGCAAAATGACCGGGTATTGGTTCCGCTCAGAAAAATAGCAGAATCACTTGGTGCAACGGTAACTTATGACGGCGAAACGGAAACAGTTCTTGCAGTTTCAGGTTCTGACATCATAATGTTCCAGTTTGGTTCGGTTGTTATTTATGTTAACTGCGA
>CAKSDT010000012.1 GCA_934446135.1 uncultured Clostridia bacterium | reverse complement strand
GGCGGCGAGAGATGAAAGAAATAATAAAAGCAGAACATCTTAATTTATGGTATGATACAAATCACGCATTAAAAGATATAAATATAAGTATTCCTTCAAACAACATAACTGCATTCATAGGACCGTCAGGATGTGGTAAATCAACATTTCTTAAGACATTAAACAGAATGAACGACCTTGTAGAAGGCTGCCGCATTGAAGGAAAAGTTACATTAGGCGGAAACGATATATATGGCGGAATCGATGTAACATTACTTAGAAAGAGAGTTGGTATGGTTTTTCAAAAACCCACGCCGTTTCCCATGAGCATTTATGACAATATCGCATACGGTCCTAAAATTCATGGCATAAAATCAAAAGTAAAACTTGACGAAATAGTGGAAAAATCTCTAAGACAAGCAGCAATTTGGGATGAATGCAAGGACAGACTTAAAAAAAGTGCTCTTTCGATGAGCGGAGGTCAGCAGCAAAGACTTTGCATAGCAAGGGCATTGGCAGTTGAACCTGAAGTCCTGCTGATGGACGAACCAACTTCAGCACTTGACCCTATTTCTACATCAAAAATAGAAGATTTGGTTTTGGAACTTAAAGAAAAATATACAATAATTATGGTTACACACAATATGCAGCAGGCAGTGCGTGTGGCAGATAAAACTGCGTTCTTTTTATTGGGAGAAATAATAGAATACGGCGACACCGAAAAAATGTTTTCTTCTCCCGATGATAAACGCACAGAGGACTATATAACAGGGAGGTTTGGATAATGAGAAACCGTTTCAACGAACAATTATCTCTTTTGAATACAGAACTTATAACAATGGGCTCTTTGTGTGAAGAAGCAATTTCAAAAACCGCAGAACACCTCTTAAACGGTGACGCAGCCTCAAAGGAAGAAGTTTTTGAAACCGACAGGCAAATAGACCAAAAAGAAAGAGACATAGAAAACCTTTGCATGAAACTTCTTCTTCAGCAGCAACCCGTTGCACACGATTTAAGGACAATTTCATCTGCCCTTAAAATGATTTCGGATATGGAAAGAATAGGCGACCAGGCATCCGACATTGCAGAAATGGCAGTGTTTGTAAACGAAAGCATATCAAACGGCAAAACCCATATAAAAGAAATGGCGAAAGCAACCATTAAGATGGTGACCGAAAGTATTGAATCGTTTGTAAAAAATGACACCGATCTTGCTTTCCAAGTAATAAAGCACGATGACATTGTTGATAATTTATTCTTAAAAATAAAAGGCGAACTTATACTTGCAGTCAAAAACGGAAGTGACAGTGCAGAAGCACTCATAGACCTTTTAATGATTGCGAAATATTTTGAAAGAATAGGCGACCATGCAGAGAACATTGCCGAATGGGTAATTTACAAAATAACAGGCGAACATAAAAATGCTTGAAGATATGAAGAATTAATGATATAATTGTAAAAAAAGAAAGGTATTTACTATTTTGAGTCAGATAACTTACGAAAATGTAAAAAATAATAAAGCGGTAAACACTTATATTTCATATGCAGATGAATGCCTCAAAGTGTTGGGATTCACGGAACACAGTTTTGCACATGTTACAAGTGTAGCGGAAAAAGCGGGATATATTCTTGAAACTCTCGGATACCCCGAAAGAACGGCGGAACTTGCAAAAATTGCAGGTTTTCTTCACGACATCGGAAATCTTGTAAACAGAATAGACCACAGCCAAAGCGGTGCAGTTATGGCTTTCAGAATACTTGACAATTTAGGATTTGAGGCCGAAGAAATTGCGATTATTACTGCCGCCATCGGAAACCATGACGAAGGTACGGGAGTCCCCGTGAGCCCCGTCGCGGCAGCACTTATCTTGGCTGACAAATCCGATGTAAGAAGAACCAGAGTGAGAAATACGGATATAACAAAATTTGATATGCACGACAGAGTAAATTTCTCCGTAACAAAATCTGAACTTAAAATAAATAAGGCACATTCTATCATTAAACTCAAATTAACAGTTGATACCCGTTCAAGTTCAGTAATGGACTTTTTTGAGATATTTATGGACAGAATGATTCTTTGTAGAAAAGCAGCAGAAAAATTAAGACTTGAATTTAAGTTTATGATAAATGAACAACAGTTGATATAAAGTTTAACAAGGAGGCGGACAATATGATTTATCTTGTAGAGGACAATGAAAGCATAAGGAAACTTGTAAGTTACGCCCTGACTAAAGAAGGATTTGAGGTAAAAGATTTTGCCATGCCCTCGGAATTTAAAAAATCACTGTCGTCTTGCATTCCGGATCTTGTTTTGCTTGACATAATGCTCCCCGAGCAAGACGGGCTTTCAATATTGAAAGAACTCCGTTCGAACCCTAAAACCGAGAACATAAGCATCATTATGCTTACCGCAAAAGGAAGCGAATATGACAAAGTAACGGGGCTTGATATGGGGGCAGATGACTACATCTCCAAACCGTTTGGAATAACAGAACTTACTGCAAGAGTAAGAGCGGTTTTAAGAAGATCGGACCGCTTGAAAGAAAATAAAAAAGAATATACTGTAGGTTCTATTTACATAAACCCGGAAAAACACATAATCGAAGTAAACGGTGAGGAAATCAACCTTTCATTCAAAGAATATTCTTTACTTTTACTTCTCATTGAGGCTAACGGAAATGTTGTTTCAAGGGAAACACTTCTTTCTAAAATATGGGGAGATTTTTACGAAGAGTCAAGAACTTTAGATGTCCATATCAGAAAACTCAGAGTAAAACTCAAAGATGCAGGAAATTTAATTCAAACTGTTAAAAACATAGGTTATAAAATAGAGGTGAATTAAATGACTAAAAGAATTTTTCGTACAACGCTCTTAACTTCCCTTTTAATATCGGCGTTTTGCATATTTTTAATTGTCGGCACTCTTTTCACTTTTTTTGAAGACCAGATAAAAAAAGAACTTGCTGATGAAGCAGAATATGTTTCTTATGTTGTTGAAAGTTCGGGTACGGACGAATTTTTCAGTAAATTTTCTAAAAAGGATAAAAGAATAACTCTTATTTCGGAAAATGGCGAAGTTTTGGCAGACACGAAAGCAAACCCGGCTGATATGGATAATCACTTAAACCGTGAGGAAATTAAAGAAGCAATAAACGACGGAAGCGGAACAAGCGTAAGATATTCAAACACACTTACACAAAAAACAATTTACTGTGCAAAAAAACTGGACGATGGAAATATAATTCGTGTTTCAACTACGCAATATACAGTTTTAACCATAGTATTAGGTTTAATACAGCCTCTTTTATTTGTATTTGCCGTAGCACTTATTTTGGCACTTTTAATGTCGTCAAAGGTTTCAAAAGGTATTATTAAACCAATTAATTCAATAGACCTGGACAATCCGGAAGAATGTATTACATATGACGAACTTTCCCCTCTTTTACGAAAGATAGCAATTCAGAATCAAACAATAAAAAATCAAATCGAAGATGCGAAGCAAAAACAAAAGGAATTTAAAATAATAACCGAAAATATTAGCGAGGGATTTCTTGTTATCGACAAAAATGCAAATCTTCTCTCATACAACACTTCGGCACTTAAACTTCTTGATACCGAAACAACCGACGGCAGTGTACTCGCATTAAACCATTCAATAAAATTTATTGATTCGGTAAGTTCCGCACTGGGCGGAAAAAGAGCCGAAAATACAATGATTCATGAAAATAAGACATATAATATTATTGCAACCCCTGTATACGAAAAAGACAAGATAGCCGGTGCGGTAATACTTATAATAGACATTACCGAAAGTGCGGAAAGAGAGGAAATCCGCCGAGAATTTGCAGCCAATGTTTCCCACGAACTTAAAACTCCGCTAACATCAATTTCAGGATTTGCCGAACTTATGAAAGAAGGCGGAATTCCGGAAAACAATGTAAAAGATTTTTCTTCTTCGATATACTCGGAGGCACAAAGACTTATATCACTTATAAGCGATATAATTAAGATTTCTGAACTTGACGAAAAGGACAACAATCTTACCACAGAAAAAGTCGACCTCTATTCCCTTTCCGAAGATATTGTTAAAAGACTTCAGAAAAATGCAGATAAGAGGAATATAACCATAACCCTTTCGGGTGAACATGCCGAAATTACAGGTGTAAAACAAATTCTTGACGAAATGGTATATAATCTTACAGATAATGCAATTAAATATAATGTAGCTAACGGAAAAGTATACATATCTGTACATAATGATAATGACACCGTAAAACTTTCTGTCAAGGATACAGGTATAGGAATTCCGGGTTCTCAGCAAGACCGCGTTTTTGAACGCTTTTACAGAATTGACAAAAGCCATTCAAAGGCTCAGGGCGGAACGGGGCTTGGCCTTTCTATTGTAAAGCGTGGTGCAGCATATCACAACGCAAGAATTAATCTCGCAAGCGAGCCAAAAAAAGGTACAGAAATAACAATAACTTTCAGTGTAACAAAATAAAAATTAATCAACATTAAAAAAGTCCCGCTCGGGACTTTTTTTGCTTCCTATTTTTGCTTTGAAAACTTTGTGCAGAAGTATACTATCAAGGCAATTGCAGACATTACTATGGATATTCCCAGCATTCCCTGCCACATAAGAGTTAAAGCCAATTCAAGATTTTTCATATTCAACATTACAAATATTCCTCCGTTACTTTAAAAGTTGAGGCAAAAGATTAAGAATCATTCCGCCTGCCAAAACAGAAGCAATCTGACCCGAAACATTAGCACCTACAGCGTGCATAAGCAGGAAGTTCTGATTATCTTCTTCCTGGCCCAATTTTTGGATAACACGGGCAGACATAGGAAATGCCGAAATACCTGCCGCACCAACCATCGGGTTGATTTTGTTTTTCGTAAACAGATTAATGAGTTTTGCAAACATCACTCCTGCAATTGAGTCAAATATAAATGCTACAAGTCCGAGAGCCATAATGATAAGAGTATTCACATTAACAAATTTATCTGCAACCATACTGAATGAAATAGTGATTCCCAAAAGAAGTGTTACCAAGTTTGCAAGAACATTCTGTGCACATTCCGAAAGTGAGTTTAAAACACCGCACTCTCTCAAAAGGTTACCAAACATTAAAAAACCTACCAAAGATATTGATGTCGGTGCAATAAATCCGGCAATTAGTGTAACTATTATAGGAAAGGCAATTCTAAGTCCCTTAGATACATTTGAGGGATTATACTGCATTCTTATTCTTCTTTCCATTTTGGTAGTAACTGCCTTTATTGCTACAGGCTGAATTATAGGAACAAGTGCCATATATGAATATGCTGCAACTGCTATAGGTCCTATATAGTTAGATTTTAACACCTGTGAAACCAAAATTGAAGTAGGACCGTCTGCCGCACCTATTATACCGATTGACGCAGCGTCTTTTAAGTCAAACCCGAGCAAAACTGCAACAACCACAACAAAGAATATACCAAACTGAGCTGCTGCACCAAACAAGAACATTTTTGGATTCGAAAGAAGCGGGACGAAATCTATCATTGCTCCAATACCGATGAAAAGACGCAGCGGCATTGCCTCAGAAACTCCTATTCCCAAATTATAAAGCCATTCAATTATCCCTTCAACTTCGCCTATTCCCTCTATTGTTTGATTTAAAACGCCCGAAAACGGAATATTTACGAGTATTGCACCAAATCCCATAGGAAGGAGAAGAGAAGGTTCGTAATTTTTACCTATTGCTAGGTATATAAGTAAAATACCGACTGCATACATTACAATTTGCTGCCACGTAACTGATAATACCCCTTCTAACAAAAATCCCATAACACACCTCTTATAATTTTGTTATATTACATCATATTTATCAAGATATTCATTATACTTTTTCTTAAACCCGACATTGTTGTCACGCATATTACGGAGCGACTCGTGTAGGTTCATATTATGCTCACTTGTTTCTATTATGCAAATTGCAATATTTGAACAGTGATCAGATACTCTTTCAAGATTAGTAAGCAAATCTGCCCAGACAAAACCTGCTTCGATAGAACAGTTTCCCTCTTTAAGTCTTACAACATGGTTGTTTCTCATCTTCTTTTTTAGTATATCTATAACCTGTTCCAGAGGTTCAACACAAAGTGCCTTTTCAATACTATTATGTTTAAGTGCTTCGTTGGTAATTGTAAGAATTTCTTTAATTGCCGCACATATAGTATCAAGTTCTTTTCTGGCGTCATCAGTAAATACCATATTTTTATTTTTAAGTTCGATTGCCGAACCTAAAATATTAAGACTGTGATCAGATATTCTTTCAAGGTCGCCGATTATTTTAAGAAGTTTTGTAACATTACTGCTATCACTGTCGCTTATCTGACTACTGCAAAGTTTTACAAGATATGTTCCCAAAATATCCTCAAAATGATCTGCTTTTTCTTCATAGTCGCGAATTTTATCAGCAGTTGCCTCATCATAACTGTAAAGCATATCAAGACTCTTTTTAAGACCGCCGATTGCAACTTTAGCCATATCTATAACTACAGAATTGCATCTTTCTATAGCAATTGTGGGCGTTTCAAGAAGTCTTTCATCAAGTTCTGCAATAACTTCTTTTTTATTTGAAGTATCCGGTACAAGTTTAATCGCAAGTTTTTCAAGAAGTGAAGACGCCGGGAACAGAACCAGCAAGCAAGCAAGATTAAATATGGTGTGAACCGCAGCAACACCGACAAACCCTATAGGGTTGGATAAAATCGCAGGTGAAATTACTGCTTTAACTATGCAATAAACCGAGAGCCATATTGCCACACCGATAATATTAAATGTAAGATGAACAATCGCAGCACGCTTAGCATTTTTGTTTGTTCCGAACGATGAAAGAATTGCAGTTATGCAAGTTCCTATGTTCTGACCCATAATTATCGGTATAGCCGCACCATAAGTAACCTGCCCCGTTACTGAAAGTGCCTGAAGTATTCCGACAGATGCAGAACTTGACTGAATAATTGCAGTAAGAACCATACCCACCAAAACCCCGAGAACCGGGTTGGTAAAGAGTAAAAATGCCTCTCTGAAAGCCGGAACATCAGAAAGTCCCGAAACTGCGGCAGACATTGTATCCATACCGAACATAAGTGTTGCAAATCCCAAAAGAATCGTTCCGGAATCCTTCTTTTTGCTTGTTTTTCCAAACATCAGCAATATCATACCTATCGATGCAAGAACAGGTGTGAATGACGAAGGCTTTAAAAGTTTTATGAATATGTTGTCTCCCGAGATGCCTCCAAGACTTAAAATCCAGGCAGTTATGGTTGTACCGAGATTTGCACCCATTATAACTCCAATAGCCTGTTTAAGACTCATTATACCCGAATTTACAAATCCTACAACCATTACGGTAGTTGCAGATGAACTCTGTATAATCATAGTTACGCCAAGTCCGGTCAAAAATCCCATGAACCTATTTTTTGTAAGTTTTCCCAAAATTGTCTTTAAGCCTTCCCCGGCTCTTCTTTCGAGTGCGTCGCCCATTACACTCATACCAAAAAGGAAAAGACACAATCCGCCTATAAGCGATAATACATCAAAAATATCCATAGTTCAGCACCTCTGATTAGAAACTATTACTTTTTACTGCTTCAAAATCTGTTATTATTTCATCCGACGGTTTCGGAGTAAGAAGTGAAACAACTATTATGCAAATTGACGAGAATATAAATGCCGGGAGCAACTCATATATTGCGAATACTCCGCCAATTTTCGATATTACGAGTTTCCATAAAAACACCATTCCAGCACCGCCTACAAGACCTGCTGCAGCACCTGCTTTTGTAGTTCTTTTCCAGAAAAGAGAAAATAGCAAAAGCGGACCGAATGCCGCACCGAAGCCTGCCCATGCAAACGAAACCATCTTAAATATCACGCTTTTTTCATCCATTGCTATAAACATTGCAATTATTGTTATTATCAAAAGTCCGAGTCTTGATGCTGTCATTACGGTTTTATCGTCAGCATCTTTTTTGAATATTCCCTGAAATATATTCTTTGCAAAAGCCGACGCCGCAATAAGAAGATAAGAATCTGAAGAACTTATTGTTGCTGCAAGTATTCCCGCCATTACAAATCCGGCAAGGAGCGGCGGCAGAAAATGAGTTGAAAGTGTTATAAATATATTTTCCGCACTTGACGCTGTAAGATGTTCAACAGGGAAAAGTTCCCTTCCGACAATACCTATAAATACGGCAACTATAAGTGAAATTACAACCCAAACCATTGCAATTCTTCTTGACCTTTTAAGTTCTCCCTCAGAACGGATTGCCATAAATCTTAAAAGAACCTGGGGCATACCGAAATATCCCAATCCCCATGCAAGCATCGAACATACTTTCAATATGCCGTAGTCCGCTCTTTCGCCGAAAGCAGGCATTCCGGCATTCACAATTTGCTCACCTGCGTTATTAAGTGTAGGTGTTGCTAAACCGAAAAATTCTAAAAATCCGGGTATATGCTTGGAATTTTCAATTACTGCGTTTAACCCCCCTGCCTCAATAGTGCTTATTACAACTATTATCGTAAGTGCTATAATCATAACAACACCCTGCATAAAATCGGACGCACTCTCGGCAAGAAAACCTCCCAGTATTGTATAAACAAGTACGAAAACCGCACCGACAACCATCATTGAGATGTATGGTGCACCAAAAAGTGTGGAAAACAGTTTGCCGCAGGTCACAAAACAACTTGCCGCATAAACTGTGAAAAATATAAGTATGAACAAAGATGAAAGAATTAAAATTACCTTTTTTTCTTCGTGATAACGGTTAGAAAAAAACTCAGGAAGTGTAATAGAATTGTTTGCCACTATACTGTAACGGCGAAGTCTTTTTGAAACTATAAGCCAATTAAGATATGTACCTATTGCAAGTCCTATCGCAGTCCACGCCGCATCTGCAAGTCCGCACCAGTAAGCAACCCCCGGAAGCCCCATCAAAAGCCATCCGCTCATATCCGACGCCTCTGCACTCATTGCCGTTACCCAAGGGCCTAAAGAACGCCCTCCCAAAAAATAATCTTCAGAACTCTGGTTTGCCCTTTTTGCAAAAGCAATTCCGATAAAAATAACTGCCGCCATATAAATAACCATGGCAACAAGTATCTGCATTGTCTGACCGTTCATAATTCACTTATCCTTTCTTAAATTAAATGATCCGAAACAATCATCTAACTGCGGAAACATTTTTACCGCATAAAAATCAGTCAAAAAAAACGACTCGTCGAAACAAGTCGTTTTTTGGTGCAGGAGGCGGGACTTGAACCCGCACGGCCTTTCGACCACTACCCCCTCAAAGTAGCGTGTCTACCAATTCCACCACTTCTGCATTCAACAGTCGTTATTTTAGCATCTTTTAACATCTTTGTCAATACTTTTTTCGCAATTTCTTAAATAAATTAATTTCATAAAATTCTTGACAATTTCTTTATATCATATTATTATATTAAGGTTACACATTATATACAATTTTTTGGGGGAATTATTTTGAGTATTCTCGAACTCTTCATTTTGGCAATCGGTCTTTCAATGGATGCTTTTGCAGTATCGGTCTGTAAGGGACTTTCAGTAGGCAAAATCAAATTTAAGCATTGCCTTACTGCAGGACTGTGGTTTGGCGGATTTCAGGCCCTTATGCCTCTTATAGGATATTTTCTCGGAACTTTTTTTGCAGATATGATATCCAGATACTCCCACATAGTAAGTTTTGCTCTTCTTTCATTCTTAGGGTACAATATGATAAAAGAATCGTTAGAGAGCGAAGAAGTTGACAATAAAATGAATTTTATGACAATGCTTCTTCTTGCAATATCAACAAGTATCGACGCTCTTGCTGTCGGTGTTACATTTGCAATGCTTAAGGTAAACATTTTGTATGCGGTTTTATTTATAGGCTTTACAACATTTTCCATATCGGCAATCGGGGTGAAAATCGGAAGTATATTTGGTGAAAAATACAGAAAAAAAGCCGAAATAACCGGCGGTCTTATCCTTATTGCGATAGGAATAAGAATACTTTTGGACGGAATCCTAAAATAAAAGTAAAAAACAGGAAGGTGCATATTTACTATGCCCTTCCCGTTTTTATGAAGGAGAAAATCTATGAATCTACTGTTTAAGGAGTTTTTCCATTTCTTTTTTCAATCTTGAGATTATTTTTTTCTCAAGCCTTGAAATATATGACTGAGATATACCCATTACACTTGCAACCTCTTTTTGCGTCATTTCGCTGTAACCCGAAAGGCCGAATCTCATAAGCATTATTTCTCTTTCTCTGTCGCTCAGTTTATTTATGCACTTGTAAAGTATTTCCCTGTCAACTTCATCTTCCAATATTTTTTGTATCTGATCCGACTCTGAACCCAAAACATCTGAAAGAACGAGTTCATTACCGTCATAATCGGTATTAAGAGGCTCGTCTATTGAAATTTCCTGTCTTTTTGAGCCTGATTTTCTTAAATACATCAATATTTCATTTTCAATGCACCGTGAAGCATATGTGGCAAGTTTTATATTTTTATCTGTCTTAAAGGTGTTTATTGCCTTTATAAGACCGATAGTCCCTATAGAAATCAAATCTTCTATATTAATTCCGGTATTTTCAAATTTTTTTGCTATGTATACTACAAGTCTTAAATTATGCTCGATAAGAATGTTTCTTGCATCTTCTTTTGAAATATTTTTAAGAAGGACTTTTTCTTCATCAATACTCAGCGGCGGAGGAAGTGCATCGCTTCCGCATATATAAAAATCATCTTTATCCGCAAAGGTCATTTTTATAAATTCTATCATCTTGCGGTATAACAATTTCATTCTCCCCTTTCAATAGTGCATTGTTTGCAAGCACCCCGTAATCCCTGTCATTTATAGTTTTGGACACAGCCAAAACAACATTAATTTTTTTACCGTTAAAAATAAACTCATCAGGTATAAAGGCATCAAGATAACTTTCACCGTTCACCGTAATGCACGGTACGAGCAGGTCGCATCTTCTTTTAAGTTTTTTAAACAGTACAGATGAGATTATACAGACGGGAAGTCCCGTCACATAATCTGTAAGACTGTTTCCGGAATCGGCAAATGTTGTTGTACATATCTTTCTGCCTCCGCTTTTAATAACCGCTTTTCCGTAAAAATCCGAAAGACTTTTCTTTTTTATTGCACTGTTTAAAAAAATATACAAAAACAAAAAAGAGGTAACACCCGCCGCAATTACAACAAATTCAGGAATAACGAGATACATAGAATTATTAAATTCCGCAATATTTCCACTTCCAAAAGGCATAAGCTTTATTACAATTCCGGCAAAAACATAACTTGTTATGTAAAAGATTCCTGTTTGTTTTACATATTCCTTGAACTTTAATCTAAAAGAAATAACTATCATTGCAATACTTATAATCAGTTTTAAATAAGATATATCAACAAAATATGCTGCACAGGAATAAAATGCACCTAAAAGTGCTGCCGCAACGATTCTCCGGCATTTGATCTGTCTTTTTAAAACAAGACCGCTTAGTAAAATCAAAAACAAATCTATTATAAAATTGTTAAAAAAATAAACATCTATGTAAACTGTCATTTTAAGCACCTTCTTAATATTAGCACATAAACAGTACAAAAAATGTCAAACCGTGACATTCCGGGCAAAATAAAAAAATCAGAGAAATATTCCCTGATTTTCAGTTAAATATATCATTGTCGTCTTTTGAATTTTCAGTCTTAAACGCATAAAACTGATTTCCGGAACAATAGGCATAAAATACTTCGGAAATCTGACCTATTCCGCTTTTGATAAGATTTTCTCTCAGCCATTTTTCGTCAAACCCGGATTTTTTAAGGTTTTCGCTTAATATTTTCCCATCAGATATCAAAGTATATGAAACTTCATCTTTTTTGACTTTTAGTTTAACATCATCCGGAACAATAGGCCTGTAGTTTTCATTTGCCAGAAAGGTTATCGCACCGTTGGGTTCAAGAAACGCATACTTTAACTGAGAAATATCAAAAAAGCCTGAAACTCTCGCCTGGGTGAGAAATTCGTTAATATCTATCCTTGCCTTTTTAAGATTGTCTTTATAAATTTTTCCATTCTCAAAAAGTGTAATTGTCTTTCCTGTTATAAGTCTTCTCATTGCCGGAGATTTATTGGTTATAAGTGATAAAATAAAAATTACCGCACCGTAAACCGCCATAGCAACAAGATAATACGGAAAATCTTTTTGTTCTGCAATTGCGGCATCTGCTGCAATAGAACCTATCGTTATTCCGTTTACATAGTCAAACATATTAAGTTGGGATATTGATTTGTTACCTATGAGTTTAATTACAAGAAACAAAAATACTAATGAGCCCAAAGACATTAATATTACTTTTATATACTCCATAAAACCAACCTTTCGTATTGCTTGTTGGTTAGTATGTGCAGTTTTTAACAATTTATTATTTTATGTTTTCCGAAAGTTTAATAAAATCATCAATATCCAAGGTTTCGCCTCTTGCATTTTCCTTTATGCCGCAAGAAATGAGTGTTTCCCTGATTTTTTCTTTAGGCAGTGATGAAAAATATGAAGAAAGAGAATTTAAAAGTGTTTTTCTGCGTTGTGAAAAAGCACCTTTTACAACTTCAAAAAACATTTTTTCATCTTCCGCAACCACCGGAATATTTTTGGGGAAAGTAAGTTTTACAACTGCGGAATCTACCTTTGGCGAGGGGACAAATGCACCCGACGGAACAGTAAAAAGATACTCTGAATCGGAATAATAATTCACCGCAACTGTAATGGCACCGTACTCTTTGTTTCCCGGATGTGCAGTAAGCCTCTCGGCAACCTCTTTTTGAACCATTATTACTATTCTTTCAAGATTTTTAAGTTCTGTCAAAAGTTTCATTATTATGGGGGTTGTTATGTAGTAAGGCAGATTTGCAACAACCTTTACACTTTTTTCATCCTTAAGAAGTTTATTTATATCTGTTTTTAAAACATCTTCGTTTATTATTGTTACATTTTGATATTCCGATAAAATTTCCGACAATACAGGAACAATATCCGAATCTATTTCAACCGCAATTACTTTTTTTGCTTTAACTGCCATTCTTGAAGTTAAAACACCAAGTCCCGGACCTATTTCGAGTACAGTATCGTCTTCATTAAGGTCTGCATAATCAACTATATTATCCAAATATGTTGAATCATACAGAAAATTTTGACCGTACCCTTTTCTGAATGTAAGTCCGTATTTTTTCATTATTTCGTTTATCTGAGATTTTCCTTTTATTTCGTTCAAGAAACAACCTCCTTCGCATAAATTAAATATAGTAAATTGTACCATAATATAAATAAAAATGCAATTGACTTTTGATAAAAAGAATTGTATTATTAGTATTAGGAGGGGTTATATGAATGCTAAAATAAAAGAGTATATTTATATTAATATCGGAATAATTATGCTTTCATCGGGTGTATACTTTTTTAAGATACCGAACGGATTTTCAACCGGAGGTGTCAGCGGTCTCGGAACTGTTTTAGGTAAAATTTTTCCCATAATGACGCCCGCAATTTGGATACTTGTGATAAATATTGTGCTTTTGTGTGTGGGTTTTGCATTCCTCGGCAGAGAAACAGGCCTTAGAACCGTATATTGTTCTCTTGCATACTCTCTTTTAACAAGGGCGTTTGAAATTGCAATACCTCTTTCCTCTCCGCTTACGGATCAGCCTTTTCTTGAGTTTTGTTATGCAATGCTTTTAACCGGTATAGGGTCTGCATTTATATTTAACGGCTCGGCAAGTTCCGGCGGAACAGATATAGTTGCCTTAATATTAAAAAAGCATTCAAACCTTGATGTCGGCAAAGCACTGCTTATAAGCGATTTTTTAATTGCTTTCAGTTCATTTTTCGTATTTGGGATAAGAACAGGTTTGTTTTCAATGCTTGGACTTTTCACAAAGGCGTTTTTAATTGACGGAATAATAGAATCCCTTAACAGTTTTAAATATTTTGTCGTGGTAACCGAAAAGCACGAAGAAGTTTCAGATTACATTATGAAAACCCTGCACCACGGTGTTACATCCAATGTATCAACCGGTGATTTTACCGGCAAGAAAAAAACAATGATTCACACCGTGTGCAAGAGAATTGAGGCTGTGAAATTAAGAAAGAGAATTAAAGTTATCGACCCTCACGCCTTCATAATCATTACAACAACAAATGAAATTATAGGCAGGGGTTTTCGTGCTATTTAATTTTGATAAGTGTCTCTCCCACAGTTATTTTTCCCATTGCTGCGGGAGAAATCTTTTTAAAGTTATCTTTGTTTACAACAAGAATTGCTGTGGTTGTATCGTACCCTTCATTTTCTATACTCTTTAAATCAAATTCCAAAATCACATCTCCTTTTTTAACTACACTTCCCTGTTTAACTTTTGTTTTGAAGTTTCTGCCCTCAAGTTTAACTGTATCTATTCCTACATGAAGAAGTACCTCTGCACCGAAATCCGAAACGATGCCTATTGCATGCCCTGTTTTCGCAACGCTTGTTATTTTGCCGCTGCACGGAGCATAGAGTATTCCGTCAGACGGAATGATTCCTACACCGTCACCGACAGCACCCGATGCAAAAACCTCATCCGGAATATCCCCAAGCGGAATTACTTTTCCGTCAAGAGGTGCATAAAGTTCAAAACTGTCAGATGTATTTTGAATATAGTCCTCAAGTTCCGATTTTATAACGGTAACCTTAGGTCCGTATACTACCTGAACACCGTTTCCTTTTATCAAAACTCCCGATGCTCCTGTACTTTTTAATATGCTTTCCGATACCAACGAAGAATCTTTAACAGTAATTCTGAGTCTTGTAGCACAACAGTCAACATCGGATATATTCCTATTTCCGCCCAATCCGTCTACTATGAGTCTTGATATACCCTCATTTGCTTTTCGTTCCTGAACATCTTTTCTTGTATAAAGTTTGGTTTCCTGATTATCTTCTTCCCTTCCCGGAGTCTTATAATTAAATTTTATAATAAGGTATCTGAACAAGAAATAATAGACAACAAAATAAATAAGTCCTACCCAAATTATATTGAGCCAGTTTGTTTTTGCATTTCCCTGAAGCACGCCAAACAGAATAAGGTCAATTATTCCTCCTGAAAAAGTCATTCCCACACCGACATTTAAAATGTGCATAAACATAAACGAAAGTCCCGCCAACACACAGTGCACGGCATAAAGAAGCGGTGCTATAAACAAAAAAGTAAACTCAAGCGGCTCTGTAATACCCGTAAGCATGGAAGTTAACGCCGCTGAGAGCAAGAGTCCGCCCGCAACCTTTTGTTTTTCTTTTTTTGCACATTTATACATTGCAAGAGCCGCTCCCGGAAGTCCGAAAATCATAAACGGGAATTTGCCTGCCATAAATCTTGTTGCGGCAACATTAAAATGTGTAATATCAGGCTGAGAAAGTTCTGCGAAAAAGATATTTTGTGCTCCTTCGACAAGTTTTCCACCTATCATTTCTGCTCCGCCAAGTGCTGTCTGCCAAAACGGAAGATAAAAAACATGATGAAGTCCGAAAGGAATAAGTCCCCTTTCCAATGTTCCGTAAATCCATGTTCCCAGATATCCGGTCTTTAAAACAAAATTTCCGAGGGAATTTATACCCGTCTGTATCGGAGGCCATACAAAATACAAAAGTATTCCCACAAACAAATAGACTACCCCCGAAATTATCGGAACGAATCTTGTTCCGCCAAAAAACGAGAGCACCTGCGGAAGTTCAATCTTATAAAATTTGTTGTGAAGTGCGGCAACGCCAAGTCCTACTATAACGCCGCCAAATACGCCTACCTGAAGTGATGTCATACCCATAACATCGGCAGTTGAACCTTGCGGAAGAACTTTATTTCCGGACGCAACAAGTGCGGCAATTGAAGCGTGCATAATGAAAAAGGCAATTGCACCCGAAAGGGCCGCAACATCTTTTTCTTTTTTTGCCATACCTATCGAAACACCCATAGCAAAAATAAGCGGTAAATTTGTAAAAATAACATTGCCTGCATCATTTAGCACAAGCAGCATTTTATAAAGAAATGTTCCCTCTCCCAGAACACTTGTGAGATGATATGTGTCAATAAAGGTTTGATTGGTAAACGAACCGCCTATTCCCAAAAACAGTCCTGCAACCGGAAGTATTGCAATAGGCAGCATCAAACTTCTCCCGACTCTTTGAAGAACTCCGAAAACCTTATCTTTCATTTGTTATCCGTCCTTTCAAAACTGATATATCTTTATTAAGTGTAATTTTAAGGTTAATTATTCATTTTTTGCATATATTTTTAGTTAAAATATAGACAAACCGTTCAATTTGTAGTAAAATATTATAATAATGTAAAAATTTGAGAGGATGTCGTTTAGTGGATTATAAAAAACTTGCAGAACTTCTGTTTCCGGGAATAACAAAGACTCCCGATGACTATGAAAAACTTTATCCTGAAAGAGAGTTGCCCGAGGGAGCAAAAGTAACAAGATTTGCACCGAGTCCTACCGGTTTTTTGCATATTGGCGGACTTTTTGCATCACTTATTTCCGAAAGGCTTGCACATCAAAGCGGCGGTGTATTTCTTTTAAGAATCGAAGATACAGACAAAAAAAGAGAAGTTGAACACGGAATTGACAGAATACTTGAAGGACTTACTAGTTTTGATATCAAAATTGTTGAAGGATTTGTTGAGTTTGATACAGAAAAGGGAACTTACGGGCCCTATCAGCAAAGCAAAAGAAAAGACATTTACCAGTCTTTTGCCAAAAGTCTTGTTGAAAAGGGACTTGCATATCCGTGCTTTTGCAGTGAAGATGACCTGAGTGAAACAAGAAAAATCCAGGAAGATAAGAAGTTGCTTCCCGGATATTACGGGGAATTCGCAAAATGCCGAAATCTTACCTTGGAACAAATTGAAAGCAATATCAAAGCAGGAAAAGAATTTGTCGTGAGATTAAAATCTCCCGGAAATCCGGAATATAAAGTTGCATTTTCCGACGGAATAAGAGGAAAAATCGAGATGCCGGAAAACATCACAGACATTGTCCTCTTAAAATCGGACGGAATTCCGACCTATCATTTTGCACACGCTGTTGATGACCACCTTATGAGAACAAACCTTGTTATAAGAGGTGATGAATGGATTTCTTCCGTTCCGATACATCTTCAATTGTTTAAGGTTTTGGGTTTAAAGCCTCCTAAATACGCACACATTGCACCTATTATGAAAGAAGACGGCGGCGGAAAAAGAAAAATTTCAAAAAGAAAGGACCCTGAAGCCGCAGTAACCTATTATGCCGAAGAAGGTTACCCCGCCGACGGTGTTACGGAATACCTCTTAAACCTTGCAAACTACACATTTGAAGATTTTAAAAAAGCAAACAAAAAAGCACATTGGACGGAGTTTAAACTTGAACTTAAAAAAATGAGCAATTCGGGCGGACTTTTTGACCTTGTTAAACTAAATGATATGTGTAAAAATGTTATTGCCTCGTATGACGCCGAAAAGGTATATAACCTTGCCTCAGACTGGGCGAAGGTATACGATAAGGAACTTTACGGTCTTTTAACAAAAGATAAAGAATTTTCCGTCGGATTGTTTAATCTTGACAGAAATCCGGACAAGCCGAGAAAAGATATTGCAAAGTGGTCTGAAGTAAGACAGAATTTTTCTTATATGTTTGATGAAATAAGAGAAAAAGGTTATGAATATCCGGAGAATTTACAAAAAGAAGATATGAAACAAATTGCTTCTTTATACATTGATATGTACGATGAAACTCTTGATAACAGTGAATGGTTTAACTCATTAAAAGACCTCGCCGAAAAAGTCGGATTTGCAAGAGAAGTTAAAGAATACAAGCAAAACCCGGATTCTTACAAAGGTCATGTGGGTGATGTAAGTTCTGTTATAAGAGTTGCTGTAACCGGAAGAATGAAATCTCCCGATCTTTGCGGAATTTTAAAACTTTTGGGTAAAGATAAGGTTAAGGAAAGACTTGAAGAATTTATTAAGGAGATTGAATAAATGGAAAATATATCGAATTTTATACACGACGCTATTGACAAAGATTTGGAAGACGGTGTTTATACCAGAGTGCAGACCCGTTTTCCTCCCGAACCGAACGGTTATCTTCATATAGGCCATGTCAAAGCAATAAATATTGACTTTTCAACTGCAGTTAAATATCACGGTACCTGTAATTTAAGACTTGACGATACAAATCCTACAAAGGAAGATACCGAATATGTCGACGCAATAATGGATGACATTAAGTGGCTCGGCTTTAACTGGGACAATGTTTACTATGCTTCGGACTACTTCCCTGTTATTCACGAAATGGCAATAAAACTTATTAAAAAAGGAAAAGCATATGTAGACGACCTTACCGCCGATGAAATAAGACAGTACAGGGGCACTTTAACCGAACCCGGAAAAGAAAGTCCGTACAGAAACAGAAGTATTGAAGAAAACCTTAATCTTTTTGAAAGAATGACAAACGGTGAGTTTGAAACAGGCTCAAAAGTTTTAAGAGCCAAAATAGATATGGCTTCGGGAAATCTTAATATGAGAGATCCGGTTATATACAGGGTGTTGCACGCAACTCACCACAGAACCGGTGATAAATGGTGTGTATATCCTATGTACGATTTTGCACACCCAATTTCAGATACTGCAGAAGGTGTTACACACTCACTTTGTTCTTTAGAGTTTGAGGATCACAGACCTCTTTATGATTGGGTGTTGAAGGAATGTGAATTTGAAATTCCGTCAAGGCAGATCGAATTTGCAAGACTTAATCTTACAAATACTCTTACAAGCAAAAGAAAATGTCTTAAACTTGTAAAAGACGGAATTGTAGACGGATGGGACGATCCGAGAATGTCAACAATCTGCGGTATGAGAAGAAAAGGATATCCTGCAGAAGCACTTATAGATTTCGCGAACAGAATAGGTGTCGCAAAAGCATTCAGTGTTGTGGATTATGCTCTTTTGGAACATTGTGTGAGGGAAAACTTAAATCTTAACGCTCCCCGTGCAATGGCGGTATTCAATCCGCTTAAAGTTACCATTGATAACTATCCGGAAAATGAAAGTGAAAAATTAAGTGTTGATATTAACCCCAATAAACCGGAGGACGGCAAAAAAGAGGTTACATTCTCTAAAAACATATTCATTGAAAAGACAGACTTTATGGAAGTTCCGGTAAAGGGATACAAGCGTCTTACGGTAGAAAATGAAGTAAGACTCAAAGGTGCTTATTTTATCAAAGTTAAAGAAATAATCAAAGATGAAAACGGCGAGGTAACTGAATTAATCTGCACTTATGACCCCGAAACCAAGGGCGGAGATTCACCCGACGGCAGGAAAGTTAAGGGCACAATTCAGTGGGTTGATGCGAATAATTGCCTTAATGCAACCGTTATGCTTTATGACAAATTGTTTACAACAGCAAACCCGGGAGATTTGGACAATTATTTAGACAATTTAAACCCTGACTCGCTCAAAATTCTTGAAAACTGCAAAATCGACAAAGATTTGGAAAATGCCAAACCGGGTCAGACTTTCCAGTTTATGAGAAACGGTTATTTTGCGGTGGATACGAAATCAACACCGGACAATATGATATTTAACTTAACCGCATCTTTAAAAGACTCATATAAAGGTTAAACAAGGAGTGATAAATTTGGCAGAAAAGTATTATCTTACTACTGCAATTGCATACGCTTCAAGAAAGCCGCATATAGGAAACACATATGAAATTGTGCTTTCAGATGCAATTGCAAGGTATAAAAGACAAAGAGGATTCGATGTATATTTTCTCACAGGAACAGATGAACACGGAATAAAAATTCAGGAAATTGCCGAAAGCGAAGGCGTATCTCCAAAAGAATATGTTGACAAAGTTGCTGCAGAAATCAAAAATATTTGGGATATTATGAATTCATCCTATACCAAATTCATAAGAACAACAGACGAATACCATGTTAAAACTGTTCAGAAAATTTTTAAGAAATTTTATGACCAGGGAGATATTTATAAAGGAGAATATGAAGGTCTTTACTGTGTTCCCTGCGAAACTTTCTATACCGAAAATCAGTTGGTTGACGGAAAATGTCCCGACTGCGGAAGAGAAGTAAAACCGGCAAAAGAGGAAGCATATTTCTTTAAAATGAGCAAATATCAGGATGCTCTTATGAAACACATCGAAGAAAACCCTGATTTTATTCAGCCTGAATCAAGAAAAAAAGAAATGGTAAATAACTTTTTGAAACCGGGCCTTCAGGACCTTTGCGTTTCAAGAACATCATTTACATGGGGTGTTCCCGTAACTTTTGACGATAAACATGTTATATATGTGTGGATAGATGCTCTTTCAAACTATATCACGGCTCTTGGCTATGATACGGAAAATCCCGATGAACTGTTCAATAAAAACTGGCCTGCAGATGTTCACATTATAGGAAAAGACATTTTAAGATTCCATACAATTTACTGGCCTATAATGCTTATGGCTCTCGGTCTTCCGCTTCCGAAAAAAGTTTTCGGCCATCCCTGGCTTTTATCCGGAAATGACAAAATGAGCAAATCAAAAGGAAATGTTTTGTATGCCGATGACCTTATAAGACAGTTTGGCGTTGACGCAATAAGGTTTTATTTGTTAAACGAAATGCCTTATGCAAACGACGGTACAATTTCTTATGAAACAATTATAGCAAGATACAACTCGGAACTTGCAAATGTTTTGGGAAACCTTGTAAACCGTACAATTGCAATGAACAAGAAGTATTTTGGCGGAGTTGTTACAAATCCTGCGGTTAAAGAGCCGGTTGATGATGAACTTATAAACACGGCAATTGAAACCGTTAAAAATGTAAAAACTCTTATGGACGATTTTAAGACCTCCGACGCCCTTTCGGAAATATGGACACTTTTGAAAAGAAGCAATAAATATATTGACGAAACCGCACCGTGGGTTCTTGCAAAGGACGAGAGTAAAAAAGACAGACTGGCGACAGTTTTATATAATCTTATAGAGTCAATAAGATTTGCGGCAGTACTTTTGGTTCCGTTTATGCCTGAAACTGCTGAAAAAATCTTCAAACAGATAAATACTGATGTTACTGACTACAATTCCCTTGAAAGTTTCGGAAACTTCAAAACTGGAATTGAAATTGGTGAAGCAGAAGCACTTTTTGTAAGAATTGACGAGGAGAAAAAAATGGCTGAAATTGAAAAGGAAATAGAAGAGAAAAATGCTGCGGCAGAAAAATATGAACCGCTGAAAGACGAAGTAACAATTGATGATTTTGACAAACTTGATTTAAGAGTAGCAAAAGTAATTTCCTGCGAAGAGGGAAAAAAGAGTGAAAAACTCCTTAAATTTGAACTCGATTTGGGCTTTGAAAAAAGGACTATTCTTTCGGGAATTAAAAAATGGTATACTCCTGATGAAATGGTAGGAAAAAACCTTATCATAATTGCAAACTTAAAACCTAGAAAAATGATGGGGATTGAATCAAAAGGTATGATTCTCTCAGCATTTACAGATGAAGAACTTACAGCACTCACAACAATCTCTGATATTAAACCGGGTTCTGTAGTAAGTTAACAAAAACTTTACGGGGGCGTTTTTTCTACGCCTCCGTATTTTAAGGAGATGTTAATATGCTTTTTGACACTCACTGTCACTTTGATGATGATAAATTTGAAAATGACCGTGATTTTGTAATCAGAGATTTAATAAACCACGGCGTGAACAAGGCCGTCACAATCGGAACCGACATTCAAACTTCGAAGTTTTGCATAAAACTTGCAGAAAAATACGATAACCTTTACGCTTCCGCAGGTATTCATCCGGAATTTGCAGACTCACTTACAGATGACACATTATCAGTTTTGGAAGAACTTGCAAAAAATGAAAAGGTAGTTGCAATCGGTGAAACGGGACTCGATTATTACTGGGACGAAAATCCTCCTAGAGATGTTCAAAAATATGCCTTTATAAAACAAATAGAACTTTCAAACAAACTTGGTCTTCCGCTTATTATTCACAATCGGGAATCAACATCAGACCTTGTTGAAATTTTAAAAAAACATACCCCGAAAAGAGCAATTATCCATTGCATTTCGGTAAGTAAGGAAGTAGCAGAAATATTTATAAAAATGGGATTTTACATTTCATTTGCGGGAACGGTTACATTTAAAAATGCTCCCAAATTAAGAGAAGTTGCAAAAATTGTTCCGGACGAACTTTTGCTTATAGAAACAGACTCCCCTTACCTCTCCCCCGAACCTGTAAGTGGGACAAGAAATGACAGCCGAAACATTAAATATACTGCTCAAAAACTGGCAGAAATAAGAAACACAACATTTAATGAAATAGAAAACATCACATATAACAATGCACTGAAAATTTATAACAAAATCAAATGAAATACAGTATAATAAATAACAAAGTTTGAATATTGTTATTAACAAAACCGAAGTGTAAATTTGATACTGCAGTGTTCGGGGAGGAAAGAAAAAAGTGAATAAATTAATATCTAAAATAACTGTGCTTTTGGTAATGGTAAGTTCGGTTGTTATAACTATGAGTGTTTCGGCGTCAGACTCGGCAATCACTGTATCCGACGGAAAAGCAATTGTCGGAAACGATATGCAGGGTGTTGCGATCGTTGCTTCGTATAATGAAAACGGAAGGCTTACCAATATTGTAACAGCCCCTGTTGAAAAAGGCTGCTTTGCTAAGTTTGATGTCAAAAAAGGCGACAAGGTTATGTTTTGGAGCGGATTGGAAACAATGAACCCTCTCGCGGACGCTGTTACAGTAACGGGAAATGAGTATGGCAGCAGCAACATCTATAACAAAACCATGTATGAAAAATCGGTTCAAAATGCACTTTGTGAGGCTCTGGGCAAAAGTAAAGGCAAAGGTATGACAGACATTCAAAAGGCAGTGGCACTTCACGACTGGCTGGTGGTAAATTGTCAGTATGATGTAACAGTGTCAAGAACATATTGTCATAGCAAATACGGTGCAATCGTTGAGGGTTATGCTGTTTGCGACGGTTATGCCAAAGCGTTTAATGATTTGCTCAGCAGGGTTGGGGTGAAAGCAAAATATATGGAGGGAAGAAAAACCGTAAGTCCCGGCGGTGAACCTCAGCCCCACGCTTGGAGCGTAGTTGTAATAGACGGAAAAGAGTATTATGTTGATGTTACCGCAGATGATCCCGTTTCCGATGTTCCCGGAAGAGTAGGCCGTCGTAGTTTTTTGGTGAGCGAAGATGTATTGAAAAATGCAGGCTACTATTGGGATAGTGACACACATCCCTATGATTGTTACGATAAAACTTATGAAAAAAATGATATGCTTCACGGGTATCATGTAGCATTTATATGGAACGAGAATATCGGAAAATTTTACTATATAGATATGGATAAAGTGAAAACCACCTCCGATTTTTCCGAAACGCTTGTACCTTCATCAAAGGAAAACGGAGTAAAACCCAGCAGTTGTATTATGACAAAAGACGGTAAATTTTTTTATTTCTTCAAACCCACGTTTAACCCGGACCTGGCTACAGTGCATCTGTATAGTTTTGAAACCGATAAATACTACAGTTATACGGTTAAAGGCATTGAAGAGGTTATTGCGTGCCGAATAAGGCAAAACGGAGATAATGTTGAGGTTGTAAGGGATTATTACAAAAATGAGATGCCGTTTATGGTAAAAGCGGAGGTGTCCGTTCCTGTTCCGGAAGTTCTGAATAACCGCCGTGTTACATTTGACCAGAATTATGATGGCGGAAAAGTGACAAGTTGTGAATATATAAGCAACTATTGGACAATCGGCGACGGTTCATTTGATGAATTACAAAGACAGGACCTTACATTTGACGGTTGGTATACTGAAAGATACAGCGGAACAAAAATTGAAAATTTTGAGGAAATTCCGGATGACAATATGACGCTTTATGCACATTGGTGGGGACCCTGGAAAATATCAGCGAAGCCAACTCTGACCGAAAGCGGAAAAGCCGTTCGTGCATTTGACGGACATCCAAATGTAACAGAAGAAATAACAATTCCAAATTTATCGGACACATCGGTATGGGAAAAAAAGTTTGCAAAACCGGCAACAGAAGATGAACAAGGAACTGAGGTGTATGTCTCCGAGTATGGCACGGTAGTAATTAAACTGCCTAAACTGCCGAAAAAATACGATTATGGTATTTTTTATGAAAGGGGTACGGTTTATATAACCATTCCGGATGATGCCGCTTACCAGGTTAAATTTGAGTCCGGAGGAAAGTCTGCGACTTTGAAAACAGCCTCCGGTGCTCCAGGCAAGTATCCCGTGGCGTGTCCCACGTCTGTTACACCGGTTGAAAAACTCACGGTAACGCTGTATGATATGAAAAATAATGAACTTTGCACAGCCCAATTTGATGTATAATTGATATTTAACAACAGACGAAATATAAAAATCAAGCCCGCCTTAAAAGGCGGGCTTGATTTTTTTTGATGCGGTTTGCCAAAGGCAAACATCGCTTTTTTATTTAAGAAGTAAATAACTGTGTCCAATAATGTGTTTTTGATCCGCCGTTATAATATCCGACACCCATTTTTGTATAATTGGCATTTAGTATATTTGCCCTGTGTCCTGACGAATTCATCCACGCATTTACCACTTCTTGTGGTGTTGACTGGCCTGCCGCTATATTTTCACCTGCAGAGGAATAACTTATTCCTGCCGCTTTTAATCTGTCAAAAGGCGACTGACCGCTTAAATTAGTATGGCCAAAAAAGTTGTTTTTAGCCATATCATAACTGTGATTTCTTGCAACAGTTGACAAACTGCTGTCAAGTGTAAGAGCAGATAACCCGTTTTTTGCTCTTTCGTTGTTAACAAGTCCTAAAACTTTTGTTTCGTATTCTGAATTTGATACTGTGTTGCCGTTATTATTTTCCGGCTTTTGTGTCTGGTCTGTATCAGGTTTTTGTGTCTGATCCTGATTAATGTCATTATTTTTATTTTGACAATCTTTAATTATTTCTTCAACATTAAACTTTTTTATGAACTCCAAAGCATTTTTACTTCCATCTGTGCAGGAATATACTTTGTAACCGTAATTGTCTGTATAAGTACAATTGGTTTTGGCAGAAGCCGAAGTTACAGACCCGATAACCATAACAGCACTCAGAATACTAATTGCTGTTTTTTTCATTGTTTCCACCTCCGTTACGGTTACAGAATAACACACATAAGAGATGAAATCAATGTAAATGTCTGTATAAAAATGCAGCATTTAGTATTCCAGATTTTTAATCACCTTATCTTTTTTAGATATTTTCGCACTGTCTTTCTGACCCTTTATTAACTCAGAGAACTTAGATTCTTCAAGATTTTTTCGTATTGATTCTTTAATCTCCCCGTCAGTTTTCATAACAGTTTTTTCCCTGTAGAAAATCGAAATTCTGTCAGCCTGGTCAAAAATTTTAGTATACTCACCGTCCTTGATACTCTTAATCATATCTGCCTTTGTCCCATACGATGAGTCAACATAAAGTCTGTTTCCTTCGAAAGCGTCAAAGTTGTTTTCAGTATCTTCGGAATAGTTTTCCCAAACCGTTTTAAAATCGGCTCCGCTTTCAAGATTGCTGTAGGCCTCATTTATCATTGCTCTTTTTTGTCTTATTTCTTCGTAA
>CAKSDT010000011.1 GCA_934446135.1 uncultured Clostridia bacterium | reverse complement strand
CCTGGTCATAAACGATAGTAAACTCTACATATTTGCCATATTCTGCAAGATAGACTTTTTTATCTTTAGTGTTCCATTTTGATTCCAGAACCTCTGTAAACAGTTTCGGGTCTAACACTCTTGAAACATTATCACCCAAAATATCGGTTGCCGAGTGAAGATTTAAAATCTTTAATGCCGAATTGTTTATCTGCTGAACCTCAAGTGCTTCATTCAATGCAATAAGTCCGTTAGGCGTATTTTTTACAATTGTATCCGAAAAACTTTCTGCTTTATCTTTAAGATAAGGAAGACACATAGATATTTCGGCCTTTCCCTGATATATTGCAACTGCTTTCTCGCGGCAACTGTCATATCCGCACGAACCGCAGTTCAATTCGTCAGACGGCTTAAATTTTCCCATCTGATGAAGAATTTCAACTATTTCTTCTTCAGTCGGCGGCTGAAGTTTTTTCTCGATAACCGTAAAAGTCTTTTTAAGTTCAAGATTATCCGGCTGAGTTACATCAAAATCTTTTTCGCCGGCAAAGTTTGAAACTGCCATATAATCCTTTACCGGACTTCTGTGAAACTTTTCCATAACAGGACCGCCAACGCAGCTTCCGCTGCAGGCAGACATTTCTATAAAGCAGTTATGAATTTTCCCATTTTCAATATCTTTTAACGCAGCAATGCAGTTTTCAACTCCGTCAATTGCCATATAAGTATAGCCCGGCTGATTGTTTGTCATTGTTTTTAAAATTCCGCCGGTTGTCGGAAAAAATCTTGCCCGGCTGTTCAAATTCTCGGATATTTCTTCTTCAAGTGTAATATTTTCTTCTTTAAACCACTTTGTAAGTTCGTCAAATGTTAAAACAGCGTCAACTATACCCTCGTAATATTCTGCTTCATCTTTTTTTGAAACGCACGGACCGATAAAAACGGTCTTTGCCCCGGGATGTTCTTTTTTTATTTTGAGGCAATGTGCCTGCATAGGCGACATTGTGTCGGCAAGATAAGGAAGTTCCGCAGGAAAATATTTCTGAATAAGAAGGTTTACCGAGTGACAGCAAGATGATATTATGATATCTCTTTTATCCTCAGCAATCATCCTTTCATATTCCCTTTTAACGATAGTTGCACCTATTGCAGTTTCTTCGGCATCGGCAAATCCAAGTTTTTTGATTGCTTTCCTCATAGATTCAATTCCGACATTTTCATAATTTGCAATAAATGACGGAGCAATACTTACATAAACAGGATCGCCGCACTGAAGCATAACTCTTACCTTTTCAGTTTCATCTACAATCTGTTTTGCGTTCTGCGGACAGACAACAAAGCATTGACCGCACAAAATACATTCATTTCCTATAATATATGCCTGGTTTCCCGAAAATCTTATAGATTTAACGGGACAATGGCGGATACATTTATAGCAATTTTTACAGTTAGACTTTTTTAGTGTCAGGCAGTCTGTCATCCTTATTCCTCCTTAATTTTGGAAAGTACATTCTCATTAAAAAAATTATCGAATTTTTCTTTTGTAAGACCTGTATAAATAACCCCGTCCACAACAACCGTAACTCCCTCGCGGTTGCATTTTCCTGTGCAAAAGCAACCGGCAAGTGCAATTTCGGTATCAAGTCCCATTGTTTTAACTTTGTCCTCAAAAAGTTTAACAATATCATAAGAACCTTTTAAATGACAGGAAGAACCCACACAAATTTGAACAATCATCTATTTCACCACACTTAAAACGCTTTCCTCAAAAAAGTCTTTAACTGTATCCGGAGTAAGAGAGTAGAATTTACCGTCAACCGTAACACAAACCCCCTCCTGACATCTTCCCATACAGAATGTTCCTGCAAGTTCAACCTTGTCGGAAACTTTATTTTCAGAAATAAGATACTGAAGTTCTTCTACTACCTGTCTTGAGCCTTTAATATGGCAGGAAGAACCTATACAAACCGTTATTTTCATATCATCATACCCTTTCTGCTTAAAAATTCACCCTAATCAATTTTATTTTACACCTTTTTGTTAAGATACGCAAGAGAAAGTGCCATATTTTCATACTGGATATTTATTTCCTCGGGAACAGACAAACTGCAGGGTGCAAAATTCCAGATTGCCTTAATTCCATTTTTTACGAACAAATCGCAAATTTCCTGTGCTGATTCGGCAGGAACTGTTATGATCCCTATTTTAACATTATTCTGCTTGCAAAACAATGGGAAATTATCCATAGGATAAATGGTTTTTTCTCCGTTTTCCGTCACCGGACTTTTAATTATCTTGTCAAAAGCCGCAATTATATGAAGTCCGTAATCTTCAAATCCTTTATATCCCAAAAGAGCCTTTCCGAGTTTTCCGGCACCGACAATTACAACATTTTCGATTTTATCGGCACCCAAAAACTTTTCAAGAGAATATATAAGTTCCGAAACTTTGTATCCGGTTTTGGGCCTCCCGACACCGCTTACCGTTCCCAAGTCCTTTCTGACTTGAACTTCTCCGAGCCCCAATTCTCTTGCAATCGCAGTTGCGGAAATATTTTGACTTTCGTCTTCAATACTTTTAAGATATTTAAGATATGTCGGTATTCTCCCGAGTGTTGCACGGGATACCTCTGTCTGTCTCAAAAAATCATCTCCTGTCATCAGACATTCTGAAGGTTTCTGTCGGCAATTTCATCAAGTTTTTTGTTTCTGAAATACAAAGCAACATCTATAGATATTTCAATAAAATTAAGTACATAGAAAAAGGAACTTAAAAAGAACATAAATCCGTTTTCTCCGCCGTTAAACTGTATAATTTTTCTTGCAATTCCGCAGGCATAACCTATTAAAAGGAAAATTTCGAAAAACAGGCTTTTTCCTTTTGCCGTGCGTGATACTATTGATTTTCTTATTGAAATAGGCCACGAAAGACCAAAACAAAATATAGTAAGCGCTTCAAGCAAATCTGTTACAAATGGCATAATAATTTAACCAACTTTCTTTTTAATGTTTTATTTTCTTCTGTAATCGGGAAGAAGTTTCGGTGATACTTCATCTGTTACAATTCCTGCATCTTTCCTCTGTTTGTCAAACTCGCTTATATGTTTTAATGTAAGTTTTCCGGGTTTAACACTCTTTGCTCTTTGGGATGCGTTTTTACCTGCACTCCTTCCGAACACAATAATATCAAGAAGCGAATTGCCCATAAGTCTGTTTCTTCCGTGTATTCCTCCTACTGCCTCGCCGGCAACATAAAGATTTTCAATGTTAGTTGTCATACCGTCAACATTAATGTCAAGTCCGCCGTTCTGATAATGAAGTGTAGGATAAACCAGAATAGGTTCTTTTCTTATATCAATTCCATAACTTGCAAACATTCTCATCATTGCAGGAATTCTTTTTTCAATAGTACCCTCTCCGCCTATCTCTTCAATCATGGGAGTATCAAGCCAAACGGCTTTTCCGCTTCCTGTGTCAACACCTTCGCCGTTATCCGAACACTCTCTTATAATTGACGCTGCTGCAACATCACGGGTCTCTAACGGGTGCATAAACACTTTTCCGTCACGGTTAACAAGTTTTGCACCGAGAGAACGGACTTTTTCTGTAACAAGTGCTCCGAATATCTGCTGCGGAAAAGCCGCTCCCGTAGGATGATACTGAAGTGTATCTGCATAAAGAAGTTTTGCACCTGCTCTGTATCCCAAAACAAGGCCGTCCGCCGTTGCTCCGTAATGGTTTGATGTAGGAAATCCCTGATAGTGCATACGGCCTGCACCGCCTGTTGCAATGATTACAGTTTTTGCTCTTGCAACCATAAGTTCTTTTGTTTCCATATTCATCAAAACGGCACCTGCCGCATTTCCGTTTTCATCAAGAATGAGTTCTATTGCAGAAGTAAAATCAACAACTTCGATACCGCGGTTTAAAACCTCGTCACGAAGAGTTCTCATAATTTCAGCACCCGAATAGTCTTTTGCAGCGTGCATTCTTTTTCTTGATGTTCCGCCGCCGTGAGTTGTAATCATAGTGCCGTCAGGTTCTTTGTCAAATTCAACACCGAGTTCGTTAAGCCATCCTATCGCCTCAGGTGCATCGCAAACAAGTTTTGCAAGAAGTTCACGCTTTGCGGCATAATGTCCGCCGCCAAATGCGTCAACAAAGTGAATTGCCGGAGAATCGTTCGGCTTATCTGCCGCCTGTATTCCGCCCTCTGCCATCATTGTATTTGCATCGCCCATACGAAGTTTGGTAACTATCATTGTTTTTGCTCCGGCATTATCCGCTTCAATTGCAGCCGATGTTCCTGCTCCGCCGCCGCCTATTATAAGTACATCTACATCATATTTAATATTGTTAAGATCCACATCTTCTTCCGTAATACGGCTTTTTGCCTGCAAAAGTCCGCAAAGTTCTTTCGGAACGCTCTCACCTTTGTTAGGTCCTATTTTTAATGTTTCAAACTCGCTCTTTTTATAATCCGGATGATATGCCGCAAGCAAATCTTCTTTTTCTTTGGCAGTCATACGGTTAGGTTCAAGAGCAATATTTTCTTTTCTCGCCGCTTCAACTTTTTTAAGTGAATCCTGAAATTCTTTTGAATACATTTTTGCCCCTCCTTACTTTTCAATATCTCTGTTATTGTAAAGTTCCTTTAATTCCTCTACAGGCTTTTCCATTAACTTTTCAATAAGTTCGGTAAAAGTTCCGTCTTTAATTTCCTGTATACGGTCTTCAAGGTGTTTAGTTTTAGGTGCAAGATATTTACCGTTTAATCTTCTTGCAAGCATTGCAACCTGAGGATGTGAAATTCCGGCAGGACAGCGTGAAGAACACACTCCGCACATTACACAGTCAAAAGATTCTTCGGCACATTTATCAAACTCACCACGCTGAGCGTATGCAATATACTGCATTACATTAAGTCCCTGGGTACAACTTTTAGTACAGGCATTACAACCTACGCAGGCATATATTTCGGGATAAAGCTGCATCATTATACTTTCTTCCGGTTTAACTTTTTCAATGTTGTAAACCTGTTTAACAAGCGGAAAGAAAGGAAGTGTTGCAACATACATATTATCCTCAACTTTAGTCTGACAGGCAAGACATGTCTTAAGTTCTCTGTCACCTTTTATGCGATAAATTGTTGCACAGGCACCGCAAAATCCGTTACGGCAACCGCAGCCCCTTATCAACTGATAACCGGCATATTCCATTGCACGCATTATAGTAAGGTTGTCAGGTACCTTATACTTCTTGCCGAACAGATAAATATTTACCATATTTTCCATATCAAAAATCTCCTTATTAATATTCGTCGGGAAGTTCGTCTATCTCGTCACAGCGGAATACAGGTCCGTCCTTGCATACATATTTCGAACCTATGTTGCATCTTCCGCATTTTCCTATTCCGCATTTCATACGAAGTTCCATCGTAGTATAAACCTGTGTTTTATCAAATCCAAGTTCTTCCAAACCCGAAAGAGTAAATTTAATCATAATCGGAGGTCCGCACAAAACGGCAGTTTTATCTGTTGAAAAGTTTAATTCTTTAACATAATTCGGAACAAAACCGACATGACCTTTCCACTCCGGCTGTTCCTTATCAATAGTAAGATAAACATTAACTCCGCTGTCTTTAGACCACTCGTCGATTATTTCTTTGTAATCAACAAGGTCATTCATACTTCTCGAGCCGTAAACTATATCAATTTTTCCGTAGCGGTCACGAAAGTGACGGCAATAATTTATAACAGAGCGGAGCGGTGCAAGACCTATACCGCCGGCAATAAAGAGCATATCTTTTCCGACAAACGCAGTGTCCACGGGAAAAGCATTGCCGTACGGTCCCCTTATTGTTATCTGCTGACCCACTTCCATTGAATGAAGCCACTCTGTCACACAACCGCATTTTTTGATGGAAAATTCCATATATTCTTCATTTGTCGGTGAAGAAGTAATAGAGAACATTGCTTCTCCGACGCCGGGGACTGAAAGCATTGCACACTGTCCCGGTTTATGGGAAAATGCCTTTTTCCCGTCGGGAGTTACAACACGAAATGTCTTAACATCGGGTGTATCAATACGAATGTCGGTAACAACCCCGACTGTTGGAATGAGTGTTTCTTTGGTATCAAGCATTATCGAAGCCTCCCAACTTTTTCATTACTTTTACTATATTCATCTGAATGGGACATTTATTTATACATCTTCCGCAGCCAACGCATGAAAAAAGTCCGTTGTTGTTTGTAGGATAATAAACAAGTTTGTGCATAAAACGCTGGCGGAAACGCTCCATTTGCGTAAGTCTCGGCTGCCCTGCAGACATCTTGGTGAATTCAGAATACATACAAGAATCCCAACATCTGAAACGCTTTACACCGTGACCTGTGTTGAAATCCTTTATATCATAGCACTGGCAAGTCGGGCAAACAAAAGTACATGTTCCGCAACCCAAGCACGACTCTGAAAGTTCTTTCCACTCAGGTGCATCAAAGAATTCAGATGTTTTACCGTCGCCGAACGCTTCCTTTTTGAGCGAAGCAAGAGGAAGTTTTGAAAGTCTTTCCGAAATCAGTTCCTTTTGAGCAACAATCTCAGTTTCGTCGGCATCATCCGTTATATTTGTTAAAGACTCAACAAGTTTTGCACCTTTTTCAGTGTTTTCTTTAAGGTAAAGAAAACTTTCTGTCATAAAACAGGAAACATCTCCGCCCGGATTTGCCGCGTCAATATCAAAAGTGCCGCAAAAACAAGTTTCGTGAGGCTTATTGCACGCAAGAGTCATCACAGTTGCGTGGTCCCTTCGGTTTTTATAATAAGTGTCTACAGGTTCGGCCAAAAAGACATTATCAAGTATTTCAAAACTTTTTGCATCACAGGCACGGACACCAAACAAGACAAAATCCTCGGATTCTTCTCTCGGGTCTAAAATTTCAATATTTTTTCCGTCAACTTTAAAATCTACGAGGTTTTCTGTCTGCGGAAAAAAGAAATCTTTTGCACTTCTTTGGGTGTTTAAAGCGTTTGAGAGAGCCTGGCCCTTTTCCCACCTTTTAAATTCAGCACCTTTTTCTGTATCAACAGGCATATAAAAGGTCTGCTTTGATGATATGGCTTCAAAAAGGCTTTCTAACTTATCAAGTGAAATTTTACGCATTATTTCCGACCCCCTTTACTGCTTCTCCGGGTTCTAAGTCCTCGGTTTTGTAATCAACTATAGGAGGTCTGTTTCCTATTTCCGCTCCTGCCTGATATTCACCGTAAAATCCGTCAATATCTTTAATGAACTTACGGTTTAAAAGATGAAGCGGTATGTGCTGCGGACAAACTCTCGAACATTCTCCGCAGTCTGTACACCTTCCTACAACATGGAAAGCACGGATTATATGAAACATTTTTTCCTCAAATGAGTTTGAAGCCGCCTTGTTTTCAACCCCTGAATTCGGGTTGTCAAATACGCACTTTTCGCAAGTGCAGGCAGGACAGACATCACGGCAGGCATTACATCTTATACATCTTGAAAGTTCATTCTGCCAGAATGAAAATCTTTCATCAGGCGTCATATTTTCAAGTTTTTCAACCTCGGAAAATCTCTCAGATGACAAAACCTCACCGTTCTCTCCCAAAAGTTCATCATAATAAACGCACTTTTTGGATTTGCAGTTAAGACATCTCTCAGAGAGAACCTCATTTCTGTCAATGATGATATTGCCGTCATACAAAGTCTGTACTTCAATCTTATCATCCTTATCCGAAATTTTAACTATTCCTTCTGCCTTTTCCTTAATCTTATTTATATCAATCATTCCGTCGCACATAACACCCACAGCATAAACCTTTTCGGGTGAAAATCTGTGTTCGGTAACAAGTTGATTAAAACTGTATGTGTCGCAAGGTTTTAAAAATACCAAAACTTTAGAATCGTCTTTTTCAGTTTCCTTTACAAGATATTTAGAAAAGTTTGCTCCGCAGAAATCATTCCATACAAACCCTTCTTTAATCTTTTCTTCGGAATCAAAAATACCCGGAGTAATATCATAGTCAAAATCGCCGGTTTTCCAACCAAGTACACGGTTTACAGTTCCGTTTTTCAAAAGTTCAGACGCTTTTGATACGAGAATTTCACGCTTTATTTTTTGCATCGTAAATCCTCCAATCTTTTGTTTTCGCCGAGTTTTGCAACTGTTTGGGCAAAGTCATTCATAGTTTCGGCAAACTTTGCACCCTCTGCCGCACTTACCCATTCAACACGGGTACGCTCTTTTTCAATTCCCAAATAATCGAGCATTGAAAACAGAAGTGCCATACGGCGTCTTGTATAATAATTTCCCGATGTATAATGACAGTCACCCGGATGGCATCCGCAGATTATAACGCCGTCTGCCCCACGCTGAAAAGCACGGAGTATAAACATTGGGTTTACCCTGCACGAACAAGGCACACGGATTATCTTCACATCTGCCGGGTAGTTTAATCTGTTATTTCCGGCAAGGTCGGCACCTGCATATGAACACCAATTACAGCAAAATGCCACTATAAGCGGTTTATATTCATTTATTTGCATATTGCGTCCACCTCCGCCATTATTTGCTTGTTCAAAAATCCTTTAAGATCCATAGCACCTGACATACAAGCAACCGTACAAGCACCGCAGCCCTGACAAACCGCTTCGTTTACAACCGCAACACGGCGGTTTTTGGTAGTTCTGTCAGGCATTCTGAATTCTTTCACTTCATAAGTTATAGCACCGTAAGGACATACCTTCTCACAAGTCGAACATCCGTTACACATCATTTCATCCGAATGGGCAACGCAAGGATTTCCGGTAAGTTTATCTTTGCACAAAAGACCGATAACCTTTGATGCGGCAGCACCTGCCTGAGATACTGTTTCAGGAATATCTTTAGGTCCCTGACAGGTTCCCGAAAGAAATACCCCTGCAGTCGGACTTTCAACAGGTCTTAATTTTGGATGAGCCTCTGTGAAAAAGTCATTTGTATCCATACTTGCAGTAAGCATTGTTGCAAGATTTCTTGCTGATTTATCAGGTTCGATTGCTGCTGCAAGAACAACCAAATCAGCGTCAATATGAACCTGCGTTCCGTAAATCAAATCCGACGCCTGAACTTTCAGTTTTCCGTTTTCCGGAGTAACTTTGCCAACCATACCTTTGATATAGTGAACGCCGTATTCTTCAACCGCACGGCGGTAAAATTCATCAAAGTTTTTACCCGGTGTACGGACATCTATATAAAATACATACACATCTGTATCAGGATATTTATCCCGAATAAGCATTGAATGTTTTGCAGTATACATACAGCATATTTTTGAGCAGTATTCTTTTCCCTTTTCGGCACATGATTCACATCTCGAACCTACGCACTGAACAAATACAATTGTATGGGGATGTTCATTATCCGACGGTCTTAAAAGTGTTCCGCCCGTGGGTCCTGCAGCATTCATAAGCCTTTCAAGTTCAAGTGATGTTATAACATCTTTAGACTGTGAATATGCGTACTCGTCAAATTTATCCATTGAGATAGGATTAAATCCTGTTGCTACAACTATTGCACCGTATTTTTCATTCGTATATTCATCTTTTGCCTTATAGTCAATAGCACCTGCAGAACATACTTTGGAACAAACTCCGCACTTGCCCGTTTTAAGCATCATACAGTAATCAGGGTCGATTGTTGCAACCTTAGGAACTGCCTGAGCAAAAGGAATGTAAATCGCACGCCTGTTATCCATGCCGAGATTAAATTCATTCGGCACTTTCTTCTGAGGACATTTTTCAGTACAAAGTCCGCAGCCTGTACATACATCTTCCTTTACATATCTTGCTTTCTTCTTTATTGTAACTTCGAAGTTTCCGACAAATCCTTTTACATCAGTAACTTCAGAATATGAGAATATTCTTATTTTTTCATTCTGAGCAACATCAACCATTTTTGGTGTCAAAATACACGCAGCACAGTCAAGTGTCGGAAATGTTTTATCAAGTTGTGCCATTTTTCCGCCGATTGTAGGTTTTGTTTCAACTATGTCAACAGGAAAACCTGCATCTGCAATATCAAGTGCAGTCTGAATACCTGCAATTCCTCCTCCTATTACCAAAGCACGCTTTGTAACAGGACTCTCACCGGGCGTTAAAGGCGTATTAAGATTAACTTTTGCAACTGCTGCCTTGCCTAAAATAATAGCCTTTTCAGTACCTATGGGCATTTCCTTATGAACCCACGAACACTGCTCTCTTATATTTGCAATTTCAACCATATACGGATTTATGCCCGCAGCCTGTGCAGTCTTTCTGAATGTTGCTTCGTGCATTCTTGGAGAACATGAACAGACTACTATACCCGTAAGGTTATATTCTTTAATTGCATTTTTTATCATATCCTGTCCTGCCTGAGAACACATATACTGATAGTCTGTGGAGAAAACAACGCCGGGTTCGCTTTTTAAAGTTTCGGCGACCGTTTTAACATCTACAGTACCTGCAATATTAGTTCCGCAGTGACAGACAAAAACTCCGATTCTCTGCATCTATCGTTTCTCCTTCCTTATTTTGAATATTTACGAAGTGCACTCATAACTGCCTGTTGAGGCATATCTTCATCCAAAAGGTTTGGTATATCGTTTGGTGTCAGATGGTTTTGTCCTTTCTGACGAACAACGGTAAGTCTTAAAGCCTCAATTAATTTTGCAGGCTCTACCCCTCTCGGACAACGGTCAACACAGGCAAAACAAGACAAACATTTATAAATAGATTTTGAATTCATAAGTTCAGCAATATTGCCTTTTTCAACCATATATACAAATTGATGGGGGTGGTATTCCATTTCATCGTAAGCAGGACAGGTTGCCGAACATTTTCCGCATCTCATACATTTTAAGGGATTTACTCCACTCATTCTCAAAATTTGTTCTTTGAGTCTTTCATCTTTATTTTGCATCCTGCTCAACCCCCTTTACTCCCAGTGCTTCCGCAAGAAGTTCAGTAAAATACACAACCGGAATTTCACTTCCGTTTTTAACCAAGTTATATTTACACAAAGGACAGGCAGTAACCATAATTTCAGCACCGTTGTTTATAGCATTTTCGGAAACTGCACTTGATTTTTTCCTTGCTGATTCCGGATCTTCAAGCGCAACATATCCGCCGCAGCATTCGTTTCTTTTTGCATAAATTACGGGTTCTGCTCCCAATGCTCTTATAAAATCCTCCATAACGGACGGATTTTCAACATCGTCAAAAGCCATAACCTTGCCGGGTCTTAAAAGCAGACAGCCGTAATATGCTGCAATTTTTCTTCCGGTAAGCGGATTTTTAACTTTTTCTCTGATTTTATCAAACCCAACAATATCTTTTAAAACTTCAAAATAATGATATACTTCGGTTTCTCCGTTATAGTCCTCCGAAAAATCCTTATCCTGTGCCATATAAAGATTGGCTTTTTGAGCAAAGTCTTTATCCGTTTTCATTTCATTGTTCGTTTGTTTTATTACATTGTGACAGGCCGAACAAACCGTAACCAAAGGCTGACCTTTTTCTTTTGCCGCCTTAAGTGCACGAACACTCGGAAGTTTTGATGCAATTTCATCTTTGGCGTTAATAAATACACCGCCGCAGCATTGCCAATTCTCAATCTCCTCAAGTTCAAAACCCAATATTTTTGCACACTCTCTGGCATAATAATCAAGTTGTTTTGCCTTTGTACGAAGAGTACAGCCCGGAAAATAACTGACTTTCATATTGTACCTCCGATATTTTTAAACCATCTGTTCCGGGTGGAATACTTCATCAAACTTTTCTGCTGTTAAAAAGCCAAGTTCAACACAGGCTTCTTTAAGTGAAATGTTATCTTTAAATGCATTTTTTGCTGTTTTTGCGGCATTTTCATAACCGAGATAAGGATTAAGGGCCGTAACAAGCATAAGAGAATTATGAAGATTATGATACATCTTTTCTTTATTTGCAGTAATTCCCGAAGCACAGTTTTTATTAAACGATACTATTGCTTCTGCCAAAAGTCTTGCAGACTGCAAAAAATTATATGCTGCAACAGGCATAAACACATTAAGTTCAAAATTCCCCTGAGATGCTGCAATTCCAACCGCAACATCATTTCCCATAACCTGAACCGCAACCATCGTAACAGCTTCGCATTGTGTCGGATTTACCTTTCCCGGCATAATTGAAGAACCGGGTTCATTTTCAGGAATATGAATTTCTCCCAATCCGTCACGGGGACCCGATGCAAGCCAGCGTACATCATTTGCAATTTTCATCATATCGCAAGCCGCAGCCTTTATTGCACCGTGAGCAAAAACAAGTTCATCTTTCGATGTTAAAGCATGGAATTTGTTTTCTGCAGTAACAAACGGTTTGCCCGTAAGTTCAGCAACCTTTTTTGCTACAAGTTCAGAGAACCCTTTAGGAGCATTAAGCCCTGTTCCTACAGCAGTTCCTCCAAGTGCAAGTTCATAAAGCGGATTAAGTGACATTTTAAGAAGTTCAGCATCTCTTTCCAAACTCGAACGCCATCCCGATATTTCCTGACTGAATTTGATTGGTGTTGCGTCCTGAAGATGAGTTCTTCCTGATTTTACAATTCCTTCATTTTCCTTTTCAAGACGCTTAAATGTTTCAATAAGAGTGTTAATTGCCGGAAGCAATTTGTCCTGAACTGCAATAACAGCCGAAATGTGCATTGCTGTCGGGAAAGTGTCGTTTGATGACTGACTCATATTAATATCATCATTAGGGTGGCAAAGTTTGTGACCCGCAATTTGATTTGCACGGTTTGCAATTACTTCGTTTGCATTCATATTAGACTGGGTTCCCGAACCGGTCTGCCATACAACAAGCGGGAAATGACTGTTTAACTTTCCTGATATAACCTCATCACAAGCCTCTGAAATCGCATCTAACTTTTCTTTGGTCATCTTCTCAGGCTTTAATTCCGCATTCGCAAGTGCTGCAGCTTTCTTCAAAATTCCGAATGCGTAAGTTATCTCTCTCGGCATTGTTTCAATATCAACGCCTATTTCAAAATTTTCGTGACTTCTTTGTGTCTGTGCAGCCCACAAACGGTCTGCCGGCACTTTCATTTCACCCATAGAATCGTGTTCAATACGGTATTCCATTATAAACCACCTTTCTTATATCTCAAGACTATTAATAACATCCTTAAGTGTATCTGCACTAAGTCTAAGTTTTTTAACTTCTTCATCGGTAAGCGGAACATTAACTTTTCCTCTTACTCCCTCATTTCCAATCATATTAAGAGTGCTGAGGCACACATCATTTATTCCATACTCGCCGTGCATCATTGTTGAAATTGTCAGCGTTGTATCAATGCCGCTTAAAAGACATTTACAAATATGACAGACTGAAACAGATACTGCATAGAAAGTTGCACCCTTTCTTGCAATTACCCTGCCGCCCGACTTTCTTACATATTGTTCTATTTCCTTCAAATCCAAAACAGGGCTTTTAATCCCCGGTGAAACTATCAACTGGTGACATTCACTTATCGGCACATTTGAAATATTTGCAACAGACCACGGTATAAATGATGAATCGCCGTGCTCACCGAAAACATAAGCATGAACATTGCTTTGATTTATATTATAATACTCTGAAAGCCTTGCACGGAGTCTTGCAGTGTCCAAAATTGTTCCCGAACCTAATATCCTATTTTCGGGAATGCCTGAAAGTTTTAAAAATGTGTATGTAAGTATATCAACAGGATTGCTTACAATTATATATACTGCATCCGGAGCATATTTCGTTATCTCAGGTATAATTGATTTTGTTATGTTTACGTTTGTCTGTGCAAGTTCAAGTCTGGTTTGACCCGGTTTTCTTGCAATCCCCGATGTTATAATTACAACATTTGACCCTTCGGCATCACGGTAATCACCGGCATAAACAGAACAGGCACCGCAAAACGGGGTTCCCTGTCTTATATCCAACGCTTCGCCTAACGCCTTTTCATTGTTAATGTCAATCATAACTATTTCGGATGCTATTCCGGTTACTGTGAGCGTATAAGCAATAGTTGAACCGACGCTTCCCGATCCGACAATCGATATTTTATTCATAATGCACCTCTTATTCTACATTTTTCGCTCTATTATATCATATCTTACATAATAGTGCAATTACTAATTTGATATACCGGTATTATATGTATCGATATTATGTTTGTTGATTTGATTTTAAAATATGTGTCGGACATAAGAAAAATCTATAATATAAATATATATTTTTGCAAAAAAAAGGATGCCCCATAGGACATCCTTTTTTATAAAATTAATTATACCAATTCAATAACAGCTTGTGAAGCACCGTCTCCTCTTCTGGGAGTCATTTTAATAATTCTGGTGTATCCACCGTTCCTATCTGCATATTTAGGTGCTATTTCGGTAAATAATTTATGCACTACATCCGGCTTTGTAACATAAGCAAGAGCCTGTCTTCTTGTATGAAGTGTATTTTTCTTACCTAATGTAATCATTTTTTCAGCCATACATCTTACTTCTTTTGCTCTTGTTTCGGTTGTAACCATTTTACCGTTTTCCAAAAGCGATGTTGTGAGATTTCTGAGCATTGCATTTCTGTGAGCAGTAACTCTGCCTAATTTTCTTGTACCTGGCATTCCAAAATACCTCCTTTACTTTAAGGTCATAGTAAAATACTTAAAATATTAAGTATTATTCGTCATCTTCTTCTTTTCTTAATGTAAGCCCAAGGCTTTCCATCTTATTGAGAACTTCTTCCAGTGATTTTCTGCCGAGATTTCTTACTCTCATCATATCTTCTTCAGTCTTTGATGATAAGTCTTCAACAGTATTAACTCCTGCTCTCTTAAGACAGTTATATGAACGAACTGACAAATCGAGTTCTTCTATTGTCATTTCCATAACCTTTTCCTTTTTAGAATCAGTCTTGTTAATAAGTACCTCAGTGTGAGCGGCACCCTCTGAAAGATTAAGGAAAAGATTCAAATGTTCAATAAGAATTTTAGCGGCAAGGCTTACAGCCTTTTCGGGTTCTATAGTACCGTTAGTCCAAACTTCAAGTGTGAGTTTATCATAATCGGTAATCTGACCTACTCTGGTATTTTCTACCTGATAATTAACCTTTGTTATAGGTGTATAAATTGAATCTACAGGAATTATACCTATAATTGACTGATTGTCGGCACGGTTTTTATCAGCTGAAACATAACCTCTTCCCGATGTAAGAGTAATTTCCATATTAAACTTTGCATTCTCATTCAAAGTCGCAATATGAAGATCAGGATTTAGTATCTCAACTGCGGCATCGCATTTGATATCCGCTGCTGTGACTTCACACTTACCTGCTGCTTCGATGTAGACAACCTTTGGTCCGGGTTCACTCATCTTAACATGAAGATTTTTAATGTTTAAGATAATTTCAACAACATCTTCCTTAACTCCGGGAATCGCCGAAAATTCGTGCTGAACCCCGTCAATTTTTATATAAGAAACTGCTGCACCCGGGAGTGAAGACAAAAGCGTCCTTCTAAGAGAGTTTCCGATTGTTAAACCGTATCCTCTTTCTAAGGGTTCAACAACAAATTTGCCGTAAGAACCGTTGGGAACTATATCAATGCACTCAATCTTTGGTTTTTGCATTTCTAACATATTTAACCCTCCTTTTATACCCACCTTTGGGGCAGGAACGTCTAATCTTAAATTGCTATTCAAAATAATCTATTATTTAGAATACAACTCAACGATTAAGTGTTCAGCGATTTCGAGATCTATATCATCTCTTGCAGGAGCAGCAATTACTTTTGCTTCTGCTGTATCTTTGTTAAGATCAAGCCACTTCGGAACTGTTTTTCCAGAAGTTGATTCCAAAACTGCTTTCAATTTTTCTGAACCTTTGCTTGCTTCTTTAACAGCGATAACATCTCCCACTGAAACTAAATATGAAGGAATGTTAACTTTTTTGCCGTTAACAGTGATATGACCGTGTCTTACCAACTGTCTTGCTTCGGCTCTTGATAAACCGAAACCTAATCTGAAAGCAACATTATCAAGTCTTGTTTCGAGAATTGATAAAAGGTTTTCACCTGTTACGCCTTGTTTCTTTTCAGCCAATTCAAAATAATGTCTGAACTGGTTTTCCAATATTCCGTAATAACGCTTTGCTTTCTGCTTTTCTCTAAGCTGCAAACCGTATTCTGACAATTTTTTTCTACCCTGACCATGCTGACCCGGAGCATACTGTCTTCTGTTAAGAGCACATTTATCTGAATAGCAACGATCGCCCTTTAAAAACAATTTCTGTCCTTCGCGTCTGCAGAGTCTGCATACAGCACCTGTATATCTTGCCATATTGCTTTAACCTCCGTTTCAAAATTTCATTATTAATAAATCAAACTCTTCTTCTCTTAGGCGGTCTGCAGCCGTTATGAGGAATAGGAGTAACATCTTTAATCATACTTACTTCCAATCCTACAGCCTGAAGTGCACGAATTGCAGCTTCTCTTCCGGCACCGGGACCTTTTACATAATCTTCAACGCTCTTTAATCCGTGTTCCTGAGCAGCCTTTGCAGCAGTTTCAGCAGCCATCTGAGCAGCAAACGGAGTTGACTTTTTAGATCCCTTGAAACCTAATTCACCGGCACTTGCCCAAGAAATAGCGTTACCCTGTGTGTCAGTAATTGTAATAATTGTATTGTTAAAGGTTGAGTTAATATGAACTGCACCTTTTTCAATGTTTTTCTTTTCTTTACGTCTTCTGACGGTCTTTTTTGTCGCAGTTTTTGCCATCTCAAAGCCTCCTTACTTCTTCTTATTTGCAATAGTCTTTTTAGGACCTTTTCTTGTTCTTGCATTATTTTTGGTATTCTGACCTCTACAAGGAAGACCTCTTCTGTGTCTTAAACCTCTGTAGCAGCCGATTTCCATAAGACGCTTAATATCTAAAGCAACCTTTCTTCTAAGATCACCTTCAACTGTATAGTCCTTATCAATAGCATCACGGAGTTTTGCGATATCGTCTTCAGTTAAATCCTTAACTCTTGTATCAGGATTGATACCCGTCTTATTTAAAATATCTCTTGAAAGATTTACTCCGATACCATAAATGTAGGTAAGTCCGATTTCAACGCGTTTTTCACGAGGTAAATCTACACCTGCTATTCTTGCCATTTAACTGCACCTCCTTTATCAGCCTTGTTTCTGTTTGTGCTTTGGATTTTCACAAATTACCATAATATTTCCTTTGCGTCTGATGATTTTACATTTTTCGCAAATGGGTTTTACGGATGGTCTAACTTTCATAATAACCTCCAAAATTTTTCAGCTGAGATAATGTCAGCGATATTTGCTTATTTTGCTCTCCATGTAATTCTGCCTTTTGTCAAATCATACGGTGACATTTCAACCGTAACCTTATCACCCGGAAGTATTCTGATGAAATTCATACGAAGTTTTCCGGCTATATGAGCCTGAATTACATGACCGTTTTCTAATTCAACCTGAAACATTGCATTGGGAAGCGATTCAACAACCGTCCCTTCAAGTTCCAGAACATCATCTTTTGCCATGGATACACCCTCCTTTTAAATACTTTTATTATCTGAAATTAACAACTGAATTTCTTTTCTTATCATAGAATTTGAAATTATCTGATTATCTGAAAGTTTGCTTCTTAAATCTTCAGAAAACAATTTCGTGCCTTTCAGATGTTTTAATTTCTTCTTTTTAGGTACATCCACTTTTCTGGTACGACCGTCTGAAATGAATGCATAATCCCCTTCAACCGCCGTAACCACGAAAAATCTGTCTTTATCCCTGCCTGCTGTCGCATAGACTATAGCACCGGGGTAAATGTCCATTTAATCACCTCTAAGAATTTTAAACCAGAGTTAAAACTTCAGGTTCTCCTTTGGTTATAAGAATCGTATTTTCATAATGGGCTGACAAGCAGCCGTCCAGAGTTACAACAGTCCACTCATTCGAGAGTGTCCTTACTCTGTAGTCACCCATATTGATCATAGGTTCGACAGCAATAGTCATACCGTTTACCAGTCGCGGACCTCTTCCCGGATTACCGTAATTAGGTATCTCCGGGCTTTCGTGAAGTTCCCTTCCTACACCGTGACCGACATATTCTCTTACGACCCCGTATCCGAATTTCTCAGCATATTCCTGAATAGCATGTGATATATCCGATATACGGCAGCCCGGTTTGCAAAATTCAAGTCCTTTAAAGAAACTTTCTTCTGTAACCTTAATAAGTTTTTCGGCATCCTCCGATATTTTTCCAACCGGATAAGTTCTTGCTGCATCACCGTTATACCCTTTATAACAAGCACCGAAATCAAGGCTTATTATATCGCCTTCTTTCAGTATAACTTTTTTTGACGGTATTCCGTGTATAACCTGTTCGTTAACTGAAGCACATACCGAACCGGGGAAACCTCCATAACCTTTGAATGTCGGAGTCGCATTATTTTTTTTCAAATAATTCTCCGCACTTCTATCAAGTTCTGCAGTCGAAATGCCCGGCTTAATATGTTCTTTCAAAAGATTAAGAGTCTCGCCGGTAAGTCTTGCGGCAATTCTCATAAGTTCTATTTCTTTTGAAGATTTAACATTAATCATTTTTTACTCCTAACGCACTGAAAACCTCTTTGGTTGTATTTTCAACTGTTTCATTGCCCTTGGCAACAACCAAAAGTCCCCTTTTTGTATAAAACTCTATCAGAGGTTCAGTCTGATTGTGATATACAACCAGTCTTTGCTTTATAGTTTCAGGATTGTCATCTTCACGGCGGATAAGTTCACCGCCGCAAACATCACATTTTCCGTCAACGCTTGGTTTATTATACAGGATATGATATGTCCTGCCGCATTTTGAACACTCTCTTCTGCCCGAAAGTCTTTCGACAATCACATCATCGGCAACTTCGATATCAATGACTTTATCAATCACGATATTGTTATCAACCAATGCCTGTGCCTGCGGAAGCGTTCTCGGATAACCGTCGAGAATGTATCCGTTTTTACAATCATCTTCTTCAAGTCTTTCAAGAAGAATTTTTGTAACAACTTCATCGGGAACCAACTGTCCCTTATCTATATAATCTTTTGCCAATTTTCCGACTTCGTTTCCTGCGGAAATAGCATTTCTGATTATAAATCCGGTTGATATTGCCGGAATGTTTAGTTTTTCTGAAATTGCTTCAGCCTGAGTGCCTTTTCCAGCACCGGGCGCTCCAAGTAAAATTATGTTCATTACCTTGCCCTCCAATCAGTACCGCTTTTATTCCAAAAATCCTTTATAGTGACGCATAAGCATCTGTGATTCCATTTGCTGAACAGTTTCAAGAGCAACACTTACTACGATCAGGATAGATGTTCCGCCGAATCCGATACTGAGTGATGAAAATGCACCGAGTATAAGCGGGAGAACTGCTACCAAACCAAGTGCAAATGCACCGATTAATGTAACTCTTGACAAAACCTTCGCAATATAATCCGATGTAGGTTTGCCGGGTCTGATACCCAAAACAAATCCACCGTTTTTCTTCATATTATTTGCCATTTCAATAGGATTAAACTGTATTGAAGTGTAGAAATATGTGAAGAAGATTATAAGAAGGAAATACACTACTCCATAGAACCAACTGTTTGAATTAAACAAAGACAAAAAGCCTTTCCAGAATCCTGTCGGATTTGTTACACCGAAGAGATTTGCAATTGTTGCCGGGAAAGACAAAATTGACATTGCGAAGATAATCGGTATAACACCCGCCATTGCACCTTTCAGTGGAATGAAAGTTGACTGGCCGACGTACATTTTACGGCCCACTACTCTCTTTGCATACTGAACCGGAATTCTTCTTTCGCCGTCATTGATTGTTACTACAAAGCCTACAACTATCAACATAATAACTATAAACAAAGCAACAACCAAAACACTTGCAAAACTGAAGTTCTTACCGCTGAGGTAATTATAAAGTGCCTTAATTCCGTCATCCGCACGGGATATGATACCAATAAAGATGATAAGAGAAATACCGTTACCTACGCCTTTTTCAGTAATCTTTTCACCTAACCACATCAAAAATGCAGTACCGGCTGTAAATGTTATTGTAATAGTAATAAATGAAAATACGCCGGGATTTGTAATAGAACCCTGCAATGCTGCATAAAGGCCCGATGCCTGAATGAACGCAAGAACAACTGTTACATATCTTGTTATCTGTGCGATTTTCTTTCTACCTTCTTCTCCTTCTTTTGAAAGTCTCTCAAGTGCGGGAATCGCAACTGTTAAGAGATTCATAATAATTGAGGAGTTGATATACGGTGTAATACTCATTGCGAAAATTGTCGCATTTTCAAAAGCACCACCACTGATTGTGTTAAAAAATCCAAAAAGTGAGTTTGCTGCGTCCCCTGATACAAGTTGCTGCAACACAGACTTGTCAAGACCGGGAACAGGAATGATTGAACCGAATCTGAATACTACCAAAAGAAGAACAGTCCAAAGCATTTTCTTTCTCATATCCGGGATTTTCCAGGCGTTTGCTAAGGTCTTAATCATCTTAAATCACCTCAGCCTTTCCGCCGGCAGCTTCAATTTTTTCCTGAGCAGATTTTGTAAACTTAGCAGCCTTAACTACTAGTTTTTTGTTTAATTCGCCGTTACCTAATACTACGATACCGTCAGCCGCTTTGCTGATAATACCTGTTTCTATTAAAAGGTCTGCTGTAACTTCTGTGTTATCTTCAAACTTATTTAGTGAAGAAACATAAACTTCAACATACTTTTTAGCAAAAATATTAGTGAAACCTCTCTTCGGAAGTCTTCTGTAAAGAGGCATCTGACCTCCTTCAAAGCCTGGTCTTACTCCGCCGCCGGTACGGGCATTCTGACCTTTATGGCCTCTTCCTGCCTGCTTACCGTTACCCGATGCGTGACCTCTACCTTTTCTGTAGCGTTCTTTTACTGAACCCGGAGCCGGTGATAATTCACTAAGTTTCATTTGCTACACCTCCTTGTTATTTTATTTCCTCAACGCTTACAAGATGACATACCTTGTTTACCATACCTAATATCTGAGGAGTTGCTTCATGAACAACTGATTGTCTGATTTTTCTAAGACCTAAGGCAGAAACAGTGGCAATCTGATCGTCTTTTCTACCGATAACACTCTTTGTTAATGTTACTTTAATTTTTGCCATCTTAAATTCCTCCTTAACCTAATAATTCTTCAACTGTCTTGCCGCGAAGTGCAGCAACATCAGCTGCTTCTTTAAGGCTGGCCAATCCCTGGATTGTTGCACCAACCATATTTTTAGGATTGTTTGAACGAAGCGATTTCGTTCTGATATCCTTAATGCCTGCGAGTTCCAATACCGCTCTGGCAGGACCGCCTGCGATAACACCGGTACCTTTTTTAGCGGGTTTCATCAAAACTCTGCCTGCACCGTATTCACCAATAATTTCGTGCGGAATAGTAGTTCCTACCATTGCTACAGAAACTATGTTTTTCTTTGCGTCTTCGATTGCTTTTCTAACTGCTTCAGGAATTTCAGCAGCCTTACCCATACCGCAACCTACATGACCGTTACCGTCGCCAACAACAACCAATGCACTGAATCTGAAGGTTCTACCGCCTTTAACAACTTTAGCAACACGGTTAATATTTACAACGGTTTCTTTATATTCCACAGCGTTTGTATTAATGTCTGCCATATTTTACCTCCTATTAGAATTCCAGCCCGCCTTCTCTGGCTCCTTCGGCTAATTCTTTTACTCTACCGTGATAAATGTATCCGCCTCTGTCAAACACAACATTCTTGATACCTTTATCTGCAGCCTTTTCAGCTATCATCTGACCGACCTTTTTAGCTGCTTCTTTATTTCCGCCGTTTCCTTCGAAAGCGGCATCCAACGATGATGCAGAAACTAATGTAGTTCCGTTTGTATCGTCAATAATTTGTGCATATATATTCTTAGAACTTCTGAAAACACAAAGACGAGGTCTTTCAGTTGTACCTGAAATAAGTTTTCTTACTCTTTTGTGTCTTGCAATTCTTGATACACTGCTTGAAATCTTGTTAATCAATACATTCCACTCCTTTCAATAGGATTTAGTATTATTATTTCTTACCTGTCTTACCTTCTTTTCTGATAATTGTTTCATCAGAATACTTAATACCTTTACCTTTGTAAGGTTCAGGCAATCTCTTTTCTCTTACTACTGCAGCAAACTGACCTACAGCCTGTTTGTCACAACCTGAAATAATCACCTGGTTAGGACTCGGTACATCAATTTTGATGCCGGGGATTTCTTCCATTTCAACTTGGTGTGAATAACCAAGGTTCATAACAAGTTTATTTCCCTGCTTTGCAGCCCTGTAACCAACACCGTTAATTTCAAGTGTCTTTGAGAAACCATCGGTTACACCGATAATCATATTATTAATTAATGAACGGGTTAAACCGTGAAGTGATTTATGGAATTTTACTTCTGACGGTCTTTTTACAATAACTTCGTTTCCTTCAACCGAAACTAACATTTCGGGGTGAAGTGTTCTTTCCAAAGTTCCTTTCGGACCTTTAACTGTAATGATACCCGCATTAAGTTTTACATCAACGCCCTGTGGTATTTCTATAGGCATTCTACCAATTCTGGACATTGTTACACCTCCTTAATGTAAATAACAACTTCAAGTTTAAATTACCAAACAAAAGCCAAAACTTCTCCGCCAACATTGTTTTCTCTTGCTTTTTTATCGGTCATAATACCTTTAGAAGTAGAGATGATTGCAATTCCGAGTCCTTTCAAAACTCTTGGCAAATCTTCTTTTGACGAGTAAATTCTGAGACCGGGTTTGGAAATTTTCTTCAAGCCCGAAATAACTTTCTGTTTATTTGAACCGTATTTCAATGAAATTCTGATGATGCCCTGTTTGTTATCATCAATAATCTGATAGTTTTTAATATAGCCCTCTTCAAGTAATATATCAGCGATTGCTTTCTTTACATTTGAACAAGGAACATCAACTGTTTCGTGTTTAGCATCATTTGCATTTCTTATGCGTGTAAGCATATCTGCTACCGGATCTGTGATATGCATATATGTTACCTCCTTCCAATTATTAGAAAATTTGTATTTCTACAAACGATATTAATTCGTATTACCAGCTTGCTTTTCTTACTCCGGGGATCTGACCTTTATATGCAAGTTCTCTGAAGCATATACGGCAAATTCCGAATTTTCTCAAATAAGCATGCGGTCTTCCGCAAATTTTGCATCTTGTATAAGCTCTCGTTTTATACTTAGGAGTTCTCTGCTGTTTAACGATCATTGATTTTTTAGCCAAGATTAATTCCCTCCTTATTAATTGTGTGCATATGGAGCACCCATAAGTGTGAGTAACTCTTTTGCTTCTTCGTCAGTTTTTGCTGTTGTAACGATAGTAATATTCATACCTCTGATTTTATCAACCTTATCATATTCGATTTCAGGAAAAATCAACTGTTCTTTCAAACCGAAGTTGTAGTTTCCTCTTCCGTCAAAACCGTCAGGATTGATTCCTCTGAAGTCACGCACTCTTGGGAGTGCAACGCTGAATAATCTATCTAAGAATTCATACATTTTTTCTCTTCTCAAAGTTACTTTACAGCCAATACTCATACCTTCTCTGATTTTGAAGTTAGCAACTGACTTTCTTACCTTTGTAATCAAAGGCTTCTGACCTGTAATTATAGCAAGGTCATTTGCTGCGGCTTCCAATGCTTTAGCATTATCTTTTGCTTCAGCAACACCGATATTTACGATAACTTTATCGATTTTAGGAATCTGCATAGCACTTTTGTATGAAAATTTAGTGTTAAGTGCAGGTGCTATTTCTTCAACATATTTATCATAAAGTCTAGCCATTAAAATAACCTCCTTCCCGATTTTAATCTACAAATAATTCGTTGCATTTCTTGCAGTAACGAACTATGCTGCCGTCATCCATAACCTTACGACCGATTCTTGTCGGTTCGCCGCATTTTCCGCAAACATGCATAAGTTTGCTTGCATATATAGGAATTTCCTGATGGATAATGCCGCCCTCTTCGCCGACTTTACGCGGTTTCTGGTGTTTAGTTGCTAAGGCAACACCTTCTACAATTGCTTTTGACTTGTTAGGTAAAACTGAAAGAACTTTTCCTTTTTTACCCTTATCCTTACCGGAAAGTACAACAACTGTATCACCTTTTCTAATGTGCATTTTACTCATTATGCTGCACCTCCTATTATAATACTTCAGGAGCCAAAGATAAAATCTTCATATATTCTTTGTCTCTGAGTTCTCTTGCAACAGGTCCGAAAATACGAGTTCCCTTCGGAGTTTTATCATCACGGATAATAACTGCTGCATTTTCGTCAAATTTTATATAAGAACCATCGGGTCTTTTAACACCTTTTACGCTTCTTACCACTACGGCTTTTACTACTTCACCTTTTTTAACCACACCGTTTGGTGCAGCCTTTTTAACAGAAGCAACAATAACATCGCCAACATTTGCATATCTTCTTCTTGTACCGCCAAGAACTCTGATACACATAATTTCTTTCGCCCCGGTGTTATCTGCAACTTTTAATAAAGTCTGTTGCTGTACCATAGTAATCTCCTTCCTGCCCAAACATTACTGAGCTTTTTCTATAACTTCTACAAGACGCCATCTCTTATCCTTTGAAAGAGGTCTTGTTTCCATAACCTTAACTGTATCGCCGATATTGCAGACATTCTGCTCATCATGGGCTTTAAGTTTATAGGTTCTCTTAATAATTTTGCTATATAACGGATGTTTTACACTGTCAACAATAGCAACAACTATTGTCTTGTCCATTTTATTGCTGATTACTTTACCAACTCGTGTCTTTCTATATGCTCGTTCTGACATGTCGGTGCCTCCCTTCCGAAATTCATAAGGAATTATATAAAACTTTATTTACTAAGTTCTAATTCTCTCATTACAGTTTTAACTTTCGCAATTGACTTCTTAACTTCTGCCATCTTCATAGGATTATCAAGCTGTGCAGTTGCATTCTGGAATTTAAGGTTGAATAATTCAGCTTTTAAATCTTTCAATTTGGCTTCCAATTCTTCGTAAGTCAATTCTCTGATTTCTTTAATCTTCATTCAGCCGCACCTTCCTTTTCTGTATCTGCTTTAGATACGATTTTGCACTTGATAGGCAACTTATGAATAGCAAGACGAAGAGCCTCTCTTGCAACATCTTCGGAAATTCCGCCGATTTCAAACATAATTCTGCCGGGTTTAACAACTGCTACCCAGTATTCCGGTGAACCTTTACCGCTACCCATACGGGTTTCAGCCGGTTTTTCTGTTACAGGCTTGTCGGGGAAAATCTTAATCCAAACTTTACCGCCTCTTTTTGTGTATCTTGTCATTGCGATACGGGCAGCTTCGATCTGATTGCTTGTAATCCAGCCGGGCTGCAATGCCTGAATACCAAATTCACCGTAAGTAACTTTGTTACCTCTTGTTGCCTTACCGGTCATTCTGCCTCTCATTACTCTTCTGTATTTAACTCTTTTAGGTAATAACATTATTTATTCTCTCCCTTCTTGTTGCTTCCGGGAAGAACTTCACCCTTGTAAATCCAAACCTTAACGCCTATTTTACCATAAGTTGTATCAGCTTCAGCAAAACCGTAGTCAATGTCCGCTCTGATTGTCTGAAGTGGAATAGTACCTTCATGATAATGTTCGGCACGAGCAATTTCTGCACCGCCCAAACGACCTGAACAGGTTGTTTTGATAC
>CAKSDT010000010.1 GCA_934446135.1 uncultured Clostridia bacterium | reverse complement strand
TCAGCAAAAAGTCCATAGGGGTAATAATCTCTTAAATCCTTTTTGTAAGAAAAAGGCAGTTTGGATAAATCATCCAAACTCTTAATGTCATCGGGTTTTAAACCGGCATCGTCCATACGCTTTTTAAAAAGTTCAACCTTTTCGTACATTCTTTTAACTTGTTTTACAAGTCGTTCACTTTGCAGTTTTTTTAGTTCTGCTCTTGGCATTGATTCAATTTCCGGTTGCCACATATTCATCTTTTATCACCTCTTGAAATTATAAGTTATATCCTTCCTCAAATGCTTTAAGATTTACATCAATAAACTTTTCCGGAACCGTTTCCTTAATTGTCTGAACCCATTTTTCAAAAGGAATATCTGTTGATTTTGCCATTACACCGATTAGTACGACATTAACTGATTTGAAATTGCCTGCTTTTTTTGCAAGTTCTAAGGCATCGACGGTTACTATGTCGGCTTTGCTCTCTATTTTTTCAATTATTTTTTCGGGGTATGTCGCTGCTCCGGTAATTACAGGCATAGGGTCAATTTCTTGATTGTTTACAATGATTTTTCCGCCTTTTTTAAGATATGGAAGTGCTCTTAATGCTTCCAGTGTTTCGAAAGCAAGGATGATATCCGCCTCACCTTTTCCGATGATGGGGGAGTAAACCTTGTCACCGTACTTTACATATGTTACAACGCTTCCGCCCCTTTGACTCATACCGTGAACCTCTGAAACTTTAACATCATAACCTTCGTTTATTACAGTATTGCCGAGTATTCTGCTGGCAAGTAATGTTCCCTGACCGCCAACACCTACAATCATAATATTTTTAGTCATAATCAGTCCTCCTTCTTAACAATAGCGTCAAATGGACATACATTTATACAAAGACTGCATCCGTTGCACTGTGTCGCATCAATCTTCACCGTTCCGTCCACAACTGAAATTGCAGGACAGCCGAGTTTCATACAGGCTTTGCACTTTTTGCATTTATCGCTTATTTCACAATGTCCTGTATATTTTACTCTCTTAAGAAGTGCACAAGGACGCTGTGCTATAATTACAGATGGTTCGTCTTTTTCTGTTTCCTCTTTTACAACTTTTTCAAACTCTTTAAGGTTAAATGGGTCACAGACTTTTACATTTTCAACACCTATTGCTTTGCAAAGAGTCAAAAGGTTAACCTGCTTTGTTTCTTCTCCTCTTATCGTGTAACCTGTTGTAGGATTATCTTGATGGCCTGTCATACCTGTAATAGAATTATCAAGAATAATGACAGTGTTTGCACCTTTGTTATATACAATATCTACAAGCCCTGTAATACCTGAGTGCATAAAAGTTGAGTCACCTATCACAGAGACAAGTTTTTTGTTAAATTCGATTCCTCTTGCTTTTGCCATACCGTGTGCTGCAGAAACTGATGCACCCATACAAATTGTTGTGTCAACACTTGAAAGGGGAGCAACTGCACCCAATGTATAGCAGCCGATATCACCGGAAACAACCAGACCTAATTTTTTAAGCACGAAATAAGTTGCCCGGTGGGGACAGCCTGCACACATAACAGGAGGTCTTACAGGTATGCTCTCCGAAAGTTCCGTAAATTCAGGTGAGTTTTCATTAAATACGGCCTTCCTTATCATTTGAGGAGTGTATTCGCCTAAAAGTGTGAATTTTTCTTTTCCTGTAACCCTTATACCCAAAGATTTTATGTGTTCTTCAATATAAGGGTCAAGTTCTTCAATTACATAAAGTTCATCACACATATTTGCAAAATCTTTTATGAGTTTTTCGGGAAGGGGATAAACCATTCCGAGTTTTAAATAGTTTACACGTTCTCCCAGTGCTTCTTTTGCATACATATATGAAATTCCGGCAGTAACTACACCGATTTTACTATTATTATTTTCTATTTTGTTGAATTGGCAGTCTTCAGCATATTCGGTAAGTTTTCTTATTCTTTCTTCAACAACGACATGCCGTTTTATTGCATTTCCGGGCATCATAACATACTTGCCGATGTTTTTTTCATAAGGTTTAAGTTCATCGCTTTTGCGTGAAGAAAGTTCAACCAAACTCTGCGAATGAGAAACTCTGGTTGAAAGTCTCAAAAAACACGGTGTGTCAAATTCTTCCGAAAGTTCAAATGCAAGTTTTGTAAACTCCTTGCATTCTTCGGAGTCTGACGGTTCAAGCATCATAATTTTAGATGCTTTTGCGTAGTGCCTTGAATCTTGCTCATTTTGTGAGGAGTGCATTCCGGGGTCATCTGCAACACAGAATACAAGACCTCCGTTTACCCCCGTGTAACTTACTGTAAAGACAGGGTCTGCCATAACATTAAGTCCGACATGTTTCATACAACTCATTGCCCTTGCGCCGCCGATAGAAGCACCGATTGCAACTTCAGCTGCAACCTTTTCGTTGGGGGCCCATTCTGCATATACTTCGTTTTCGTCATATTTTACTATACTTTCGGTTATTTCGGTTGAAGGGGTACCCGGGTATGATGAAACAACTCTCACACCGGCTTCATAGGCACCTTCTGCAACAGCCGCATTGCCAAGCATTAATTTCTTCATAAATTAATTTTTCCTTTCTATTTCGTTTTGTTTTGCTACAAGACTTTCGCCGCAATATATTTGCCTTAATTTCGGTTTTTCTATTTTTCCGGTAGGGTTTCTCGGAACATCTGCAAAAATGTATTTATGAGGTCTTTTGTATCTTGGAAGATCATAACAAAAGTCCGTTATTTCTTCTTCTGTCAGAGTTTCGCCTTCTTTAACTTCTATAATTGCTGCCGCTATTTCGCCAAGCCTTGCATCAGGCAATCCTATCACTGCAACATCTTTTACTTTGTTGTTGCTTCTTAAGAAGTCTTCTATCTGAACCGGGTAGAGATTTTCACCGCCTGAAATTATGACATCTTTTTTTCGGTCAACGAGATATATAAACCCGTCTTCGTCTTCTTTTGCCATATCTCCCGTGAATAACCAACCGTCCTTTAAAACTTCATTTGTTGCCTTTTCATCTTTGTAATAACAAAGCATGACCCCGGGACCTTTTACAGCAAGTTCTCCGACTTTGCCTTTTTCAACCTCGTTTCTATTTTCGTCTACTATTTTAACTTTCCAGCCGAATCCCGCTTTTCCTATTGCTCCCACTTTGTGAATGTTTTCAATTCCGAGATGAACACAGCCCGGTCCGATAGACTCTGATAAACCGTAATTTGTGTCATATAAGTGGTTTGGAAATTTTTCTTTCCACCTTTTAATCAGGCTGGGGGGGACGGGTTGTGCACCTATGTGCATAAGACGCCACTGTGAAAGTTCATAATCTTCCAAATTAACTTCTTTTCTGTCTATTGCATCTAAAATGTCCTGTGCCCACGGAACTAAAAGCCATACTATTGTGCATTTCTCATCCGAAACGGCTTTTAATATCCATTCCGGCTTTACACCTTTAAGCAAAACCGCCTTTCCGCCGACTAAAAACGAACCAAACCAGTGCATTTTTGCACCCGTGTGATAAAGAGGCGGTATGCACAAAAACACATCTTCTTTTGTTTGTTTGTGATGTGCCTGCTCTGTCATCGCTGCGTGCATAAGGCTTCTGTGTGCATGAACTATTGCTTTAGGAAACCCTGTGGTTCCCGAAGAAAAGTAAATTGCAGCTTCATCGTCATCGGTAAGTTTTATATCGGGTGCTTTTGTTGAACAGTAGGTAACAAGTCTGTCATAACTTTCGGCAAAGGTCGGACAGTCATCTCCAACATAAAACCACCATTTAACCTTTGGAATTCTGTCACATATTTCCTCAACACGGCCTGTAAATTCCGGACCGAATATAATAGCGTCGGCATCGGAAAGTTTAAGACAGTACTTTATTTCATCAGATGTGTATCTGTAATTTAAAGGAACAGCCAATGCACCGGTTTTTAAAATTCCAAAGTAAATAGGCAGCCATTCTATGCAGTTCATAAGGAGAATTGCAACTTTGTCTCCTTTTTTTATGCCCCTGGTAAGCAGAAGATTCGCAAATCTGTTTGCCTTTTTATTAAATTCACTCCATGTTATTTCTGTTCTGTATGCTTCGTTGGGACTGGCTTCAATGAGTGAGTACTCCCTCCATGTCATTCTCGACTGGTTTTCAAGTTTCGGATTTATTTCAACAAGTGCAGTATCGGCAGGATAAAAATCCGCATTCTTTTTTAATATATCTGTAATAGGCATTTTACATTGCCTCCTTTTCAAATAGAAGTTTTTGTTTTTCAGCAGAAATAGGTTTTTCAAATCTCGACACTGCAAAACTTACGATGATTGAAACTGCCATTGCAAATACACCCATTTCCGTGGTCAACGAAATCGCAACGGCAAATCCGCTTTTTAATGTTATAATCACTGTTGGTATCAATATTGCAAAAACACCTGAAAAGATGCCGCACATTCCGGATAATTTGTTTGCTCTTTTTGAAAATATGCCTACAATGTAAGGACCTATGAATGCACCCGAGACAATTCCCCATGAAAAAGACATAATATTTACAATTATCGAAATATTTAAAGTTGCAAACATATATGACATTGCTACAAATAACAGACAAAAACCTCTGGTAAGAAGCATTTGAACCATCGGGTTAATATCCTTTTTAATTTCCGGTATAAGGTCAATTGTTACTGCCGATGCAGAACTTAAAACAACAGATGCAAGTGTTGACATAGATGCAGAAAGAAGGAGAACCATTATCACCGCCAAAACAACCATTGTTATTTTGCTTTCGCCCAACGCAGTTATAAGCATCTCTGGAATAACGAAATCTTTTCCGCCGACCGGAAGTTTGTTACCCAAAACAAGTCTGGAAAGTGAACCGGTAAAGTACGCACCGCTGCCGATTATAAAACAGAACAATGTTGAAATCCATGTTGCGTGTTTAATTGAGGTATCATCTTTAATGGCATAATATTTTGTTACCATTTGCGGAAGACCCCATGTTCCGAAACTTGTAAGAAGAATATTAGTGCATAGGAACTTGAATGATGAACCTCCGAATATACTTGTCAGTTTCCGGCCTGTTATTCCGTCACCGTTGTCTGGAATGTTTGAAAGTGCGTCAAATACATTTTCTATTCCCGATGCTCCAAGAAATTTCAGGACAGAAAAAACCATGACAAAAATTCCGACAATCATGATAATTCCCTGAACAAAATCGGTGTAAACGGTTGCAAGATAACCGCCGAGCACAAGATAAATAGCAGTCAGAACCGCAATAATAAGCATACACCAGTTTACGGACAAATCAGGAAATATTGCGTTGAACATAGCACCCAAACCTTTATAAACAGCAGCCGAATAAGGAACAAGGAATATAAAAATTATAAGTGCTGATATAATTTTCATAAATTTTGAATCATAACTGCCCTCGAAAAATTCAGGCATTGTTTTTGAGTTTAATGTACGGGTCATTCTTCTTGTTGGTTTTGCAATAATAAACCACGCAAGAAAACAACCTAAAACTGCGTTTCCGACACCAATCCAAATGCTGGAAAGGCCAATATCCCAACCGTGTTTTCCGGCATAGCCTACAAAGATTACTGCGGAGAAGTATGAAGTTCCGTAAGCAAAAGCCGAAACAATAGGACCTACATTCCTTCCGCCAAGTAAAAATCCGTCAATAGTTTTGGATTTTTTGTAACTGTGAATTCCAATTGCAATCATAATGACCGCAAACAAAATCAACGCTGCAATTGAAATAATCTGTACTTCTGAAATCATTTTTACACATTCCTTTCCTTTTTAAAAAGTGTTTTTAAATACAAAGGACTGTGTTTAAAAAAAGTCCCCTGTATTAACAATACAGAGGACGAATTATCAATAAATCCGTGGTACCACCTCAGGTTCGCCGCCAACCTTGCAGAAGGCAGCCTCGTCAGGTACAGTCAAAAAACTTATACCTTAGTGCTGTTACGGGCACACCCGTTGCAGCCTACTCGAAAAACATCTTTCGGTGCACAACTCGCAGAATGTATTCGGATATATACTTTCCATTGTCTCGCACCAAACGACAACTCTCTCAAGGTTCCGCATATTCTTACTTGTTTCCGGTCATAGTCTTTAATATTAAATTCAAGACAATTATATCACCGGCAATTTTGTTTGTCAATAGAAAATTCGTCAAAATTTTCACAACAGCCGGAATTAGAGAATAATAAACGAAAAAACATATATTTATATAGTAGAAAAACAAAAAAATATTGACAGAATCGGAATTTTGTTTTATCATTTATATGTTTGTGTAAAGAAAAGGGAGGGAATTTGTCATAAAAACCGTAGAAAGTACATCAAATGTTTTGATTAAGAACATTAAAAAACTCAAATCAAAATCTCACCGTACAGAGCAAAAACTGTATATTGCAGAAGGAACGGGCACGGTTTTTGAGGCAATGGAAAACTGCCTTTCCGATATTGAATATATACTGTTCACTGAAAAGTATATTAAAGAACTTGAAAGATTTAATTGCACCGAGAAACTTGTTTTGGTATCCGAAAAGGTTTTTGAAAGTGTATCGGAAACCAAAACTCCGCAGGGCATTATGGCGGTTGTTAAAATGAATAGCAAAACCAAAGACTTAAAAGAGTGTGAGTTTGTTATTTATCTTGACGGAGTTTCGGACCCGGGAAATTTAGGAACGATAATCAGGACTGCCGATGCCTCAGGGGCGGATATGGTTATAATGTCGCCTGAGTGTGTTGATGTTTATAATTCAAAAACGGTAAGAGCAACAATGGGTTCCTTATTTCATATATGTGTTTTAAATGAAAAAACTTATTTATCAACTATAGATGAGTTGCTTGATGATGGTTTTACCGTATTTGCAGGTTGCCTTGACGCAAAAGTAATTCATTATGATGCGGATTTTAAAGGCAAAACAGCAATAGTGCTTGGTAATGAGGCACACGGAGTCAGCAGTGAACTTTTGAAAAAGAAAATTACCAAAATTAAAATTCCCATTCCGGGAAAAGCAGAATCGTTAAATGTTTCGACAGCAGGTGCTGTTTTGATGTATGAAGCAGTAAGACAGAGGGAATACGATGAATAAAGATGACATTTATGCTATATGGCTTTCTCTTGTATTTATGCATAAAGTTAGTTATATGGGAGAACTTATAGACAGTTTCGGTAGTTTCAAAGAAATTTTTAATCGCGGAGACAAAGAAATCGACTTTTCGAGGTATCCGGACACGGTTAAAAATTCCTTTAGTATGAAAGATACTTTGTTTGCTGAGGATATATATGAAAGTTGTGAACGCAACGGAATTGATGTTATAACTTATATGAGCGGCGAATATCCCGAAAACTTCAGAAACATAGATGATCCGCCGATAGTGTTGTACGGTTACGGATATAAGGCAAATCTTGAGAAACCGTTAATTACTGTGACGGGCAAGAGAAAACCTACGAGAGACGGACTTTCGGATGCCGCATATTTTGCGTCACAGATTTCAAAATCGGGAATTGGTGTAGTGACAGGATTTGCCGACGGTATTGAAACAGAAGTTTTCAAGAACACAGAGGCAGTAACTGTAATACTTCCGGGTGGAATATTGAAGCCTTATCCGAAATTTAATACAAAATATATAAAGAAAATTGTAGACCGTGGAGGACTTATTATTTCCGAATATCCTCCTGAAAATCCGTCGCGTGCTTATAATTTCAAATACAGAAACAGACTTTTAGGCGGAATTTCAGATTCTACACTTGTGATTGAAGCGGGTGCAGAGAGCGGCACTAAAATGACAGTAAACGCTTGCATTTCATACGGCCGCGATGTTTATGCACTTCCCGGAAGTATCCACTCTCCGCATTATGAAGGAAATAACAGTTATATCCGCAACGGAGCAATAGCGGTTACGCATCCGTCACAGATTATTTCTGATTATTATGTTAAATATGAACATCTTTATAATCCTGAGGAAATTGATGAAAACACAGTCGGACTTGATGACAATGAACTAAAAATATTTAACACATTAAAAAACGGTGCTTTAACTACAGAAGAAATTATTATTGAAACCAAACTGGAGCCAAGCACTGTTCGTACGGGATTGATAAGTTTGGAAATGTCAGGGACCATAAGATGTGTAAGTCCCGATTGTTATGAAATAAACAGGAGGTAAATATGGCTGGAAATCTTGTTATAGTTGAATCACCGGCAAAGGCAAATACCATCAAAAAATATCTTGGTAAAAATTATAAGGTTGTTGCATCAATGGGGCATATTGTTGATTTACCAAAAAGCAATATCGGAGTTGATATTGAAAACGGATTTGTGCCCAAGTATATTACCATAAGGGGAAAAGGCGAACTTATGGCAAAACTCAAAAAAGACGCAAAAAATGCAGATAAAGTTTATCTTGCAACTGACCCTGACCGCGAAGGTGAGGCTATAAGTTGGCATCTTGCAAATGTTTTGGGACTTGACAAATCAAAGAAAATAAGAATTACTTTTAATGAGATAACAAAAAATGCGGTGAAAGAAAGCATAAAACAGCATAAAGAAATAAATGAGGATTTAGTAAATGCACAGCAGGCAAGAAGAATTCTTGACCGTATTGTAGGTTATAAAATAAGTCCGCTTCTTTGGAAAAATGTAAAAAAGGGCTTGAGTGCCGGCAGAGTTCAGTCGGTTGCTACAAAGATAATTTGTGACAGGGAAAAGGAAATTTCAGAATTTAAGCCTAAGGAGTATTGGACTGTTACGGCAAATCTTAAAAAGGGTAAGAATGAATTTGCTGCAAAGTTTTACGGCAAAGACGGCAAGAAGATAGAACTTCCGAACGAAGAGGAAACAAATAAGGTGCTGGAAGCAGTAGGCAAGTCTGACTTTGTTGTTTCAGAAGTTAAAAAGAGTGAAAAAATAAGAAGACCTGCACCGCCGTTTACAACATCTACAATGCAGCAGGAAGCGTCGAGAAAACTTAATTATTCAACAAAGAAAACTATGAGTGTGGCACAAATTCTTTATGAGGGTGTAGAAGTAAAAGATTATGGGACACTCGGACTTATAACTTATATGAGAACTGACTCTTTGAGAATTTCGGATGAGGCGGGAAGTCTTTGCAGAGATTATCTTAAGGAGCATTATTCTGAAGAGTATATTCCAAAAGAAATACCAAAATATAAATCGAGAAATAACGCTCAGGATGCACACGAGGCGATAAGACCCACAGTGATTTCAATTACTCCGAAAGAGGCAAAAGCGTCCCTAAAACCTGATCAATATAAACTTTATAAACTGATTTGGGAGAGGTTTGTTGCAAGTCAGATGACAAACGCTGTTTACGAAACTGTTAATTCCGATATAGATGCAGGCGGATACACATTTAAAACGAGCGGTTCAAAACTCGTGTTCCCGGGGTTTACGAAGATTTATGAGGAATCTACGGATGAGGCAAAGGCAGAAACTCAGGTGCTTCCGCTTCTTGAAAAAGGGGAACAACTTTCGGCGGTTTCTATAGAAAAGAACCAAAATTTTACACTTCCCCCGTCAAGATATACCGAAGCATCACTTATCAAAACGATGGAAGAAAACGGAATAGGAAGACCAAGTACCTATTCGCCTACTATTTCGACAATTCTGGCAAGAGGTTATATAGTTAAGGAACAAAAATCTTTAAAACCTACTGAATTGGGAGAAATCGTAACGAAAATAATGTCGGAACATTTTAAAGATATTGTCAATGTAGATTTTACGGCAAATATGGAAAAGCAACTTGATGAGATTGAGGACGGGAAAAGTTGGAAAGAAACGCTGAATTCTTTTTACGGATCATTTAAGAAAGACCTTGAAAAAGCAGAAGACAATATGGAAAAGGTTGTAATTGAAGACGAAGTTACAGATATTCCTTGTGAAAAGTGCGGAAGAATGATGGTTATAAAACAGGGAAAATTCGGAAAGTTTCTTGCATGTCCCGGATTTCCGGAGTGCAGAAACACAAAGACAATTGCTGTGGAAACGGGAATAAACTGTCCTAAATGCGGCGGAATGATATTGGAAAAGAAGTCTCAAAGAGGAAAAAAATATTATGGTTGTGAAAACAATCCCACTTGTGATTTTATGATGTGGGATGCACCTACAAAGGAAAAATGCCCGGAATGCGGTTCTATGCTCGGATTAAATTATTTCAGAGGAAAAACAAAATTAAAATGTTCAAATCCTGAATGCAAATATGAAAGAGAGGCAAAGTGATTGATAGTTAATGTGATTGGAGCGGGTCTTGCCGGAACTGAGTGTGCATATCAACTTGCAAAGCGTGGCATCAAAGTAAGACTTTATGAAATGAAACCTGAAAAATACTCGCCGGCACATCACTTTGCTGGTTTTGCGGAACTTGTCTGTTCAAATTCTCTGAGAGGGGCGGATCTTACTACTGCACCCGGTCTTTTAAAAGAGGAACTGAGACGATTAGGCTCTCTGATAATTGAGATTGCAGACAAAACTAAAGTTCCGGCCGGCGGTTGCCTTGCGGTTGACCGTGAGGAGTTTTCAAAAAGGATAACAAAAGCAATAGAAAACAATACAAACATAGAAATTGTTAAAGGAGAGGTTAAAAAAATTCCCGACGGGATAACGGTTATTGCAACAGGTCCTTTGACATCGGATGCCCTTTCTAAAGAAATATCAAAAATAATCGGAGAAGACTATCTGCATTTTTTTGATGCTGCGGCACCGGTTGTGACAAAAGAGTCAATAGATTTTGACAGTGCATATATAGCGTCAAGATACCAAAAAGGCGAGGCTGCATATATAAACTGTCCCATGAATAAGGAAGAATATGAGCATTTTTACAGCGAACTTATTAATGCTGAATGTGCAGTCTTAAAAGAGTTTGAAAAAAATAATACAGTGTTTGAGGGATGTATGCCTGTAGAGGTTATGGCATCGCGTGGGGAACAGACTTTGCTTTTCGGACCGTTAAAACCGGTAGGACTTCCTGATCCGAAAACAGGGAAAGAACCATATGCAGTTGTCCAGTTAAGACAGGATAACAGTGAGGCTACTTTGTATAATATCGTAGGGTTTCAGACTCATCTTAAGTTTCCTGAACAAAAGAGAGTGTTCGGACTTATTCCGGCACTTAAAGATGCTGAATTTGTAAGATATGGGGTTATGCACAGAAATACTTATATTAATTCACCTAAACTTTTGGATTGTCATTATAAGTTAAATGATAATATTTATTTTGCCGGACAAATAACGGGTGTAGAGGGGTATATAGAGTCTGCCGCATCGGGAATGACTGTCGGGATATACCTTGCCGACCGTTTAAACGGAAAAGAGGAGAGAATTTTTCCGAGGGAAACTGCTATCGGTGCACTTTCGCATTACATAAGCGATAAAAGCATTGTCAACTTTCAGCCTATGAACATAAACTTTGGGATACTTACATCGCTTAATGAAAGAATAAAGGCGAAAAAAGATAAGAATATGAAGTTGTCACAGAGGTCTTTGGAATGGATAGATAAATATGTTTGCGATAACAAACATTAAATTGCGAGGAGATATAATTATGATTAGAGAAGATTTGAGAAATATAGCTATAATTGCCCATGTCGACCACGGCAAAACAACATTGGTTGATGAAATGCTTAAGCAAAGCGGTACATTTAGAGAAAACCAGGTGGTTGAAGAAAGGGTAATGGATTCAAACGACCTCGAAAGAGAAAGAGGAATAACAATTCTTGCAAAAAACACTTCAGTTTATTACAAAAATGTAAAAATAAATGTTGTTGACACCCCGGGACATGCAGATTTCGGCGGTGAAGTTGAGCGTGTGCTTAAAATGGTAGACGGTGTTATACTTCTTGTTGATGCTGCGGAAGGTCCTATGCCGCAGACAAGATTTGTACTTCAGAAAGCGTTGGAACTCGGTCATAAACTTATAGTTGCAATCAATAAAATAGACAAGCCTGATGCAAGAATTGATGAAGTTATGGATGAAGTTCTTGAACTTTTGATAGAACTTGACGCAACAGACGAACAACTTGACAGTCCCGTTATTTTCTGCTCGGGAAGAGACGGTACGGCGTCGCTTTCACCAGATTCAAAGGGAACTGACCTTGTTCCTTTATTTGAAAAAATATTAGATCAGATTCCGGCACCGGAAGGTGATGAGAAGGGTCCTGCACAGGTTTTGGTTTCTTCTATTGACTATAACGAATATGTAGGAAGAATAGGAATAGGCAGAGTTGAGAGAGGAGTGCTTAAACAGAATCAGGAAATAGTTGTGTGCGATTATCATAACAGTATAACACCTTATAAGAGCAAAGTTGTAAACCTTTATCAGATAGAGGGATTAAACCGTCAGTCGGTAACAGAAGCAAAAGTCGGAGATATTGTTTGCTTTTCCGGTGTTGGGGATATAACGATCGGAAATACACTTTGCGATTCCGGAAGTATTGAACCTTTGCCGTTTGTAAAGATAAGCGAACCTACGGTTGAAATGACATTTTCAGTAAACGACAGTCCGTTTGCGGGCAAAGAAGGAAAATTTGTTACATCAAGACAACTTCGTGACAGACTTTTCAAGGAACTTTTGAAAGATGTTTCACTAAGGGTTGAAGACGGTGATTCCACAGATTCATTTAAAGTGTGCGGCAGAGGTGAAATGCACCTTTCAATACTTATCGAAACAATGCGTAGAGAAGGTTATGAGTTTTCAGTAAGCACACCGAAAGTCTTGATTAAAGATATAGACGGCGTTAAATCAGAACCTATAGAAAGAGTTATAATAGATGTTCCGGAAGACTGCGTCGGTGCGGTTATGAGTAAACTCGGAACAAGAAAATCGGAACTTGTTTCAATGGAACCAAAGGGTTCGAGAACAAGACTTGAGTTTTTGATTCCTTCAAGGGGACTTTTCGGGTATAAAAATATATTCCTGACAGATACAAAAGGAGAGGGAATACTAAATACAGTATTTGATTCCTATGCTCCTTATAAAGGCGATATTGCAGGAAGAAATACAGGTTCGCTTGTTGCTTTTGAAACAGGTGAAGCCGTAACATACGGACTTTTTAATGCACAGGAGAGAGGAACCCTTTTCATTGGTGCCGGTGTTCCGGTTTATGAGGGAATGATTGTCGGTGAATCACCGAAGTCAGATGATATTAATGTCAATGTCTGTAAGAAAAAACATATGACGAATACCCGTTCATCAGGTGCAGATGATGCGTTAAGACTTATTCCGCCTAAAAATATGAGTCTTGAAGAGGCAATTGAGTTTATAGGTCCGGATGAACTTATCGAAGTTACACCGCTTAATATAAGACTCAGAAAGAAAATACTTAATAATGCGTTAAGGGCAAAAAGCAGAGCAAAATAGAGGTAAGGAAATAACTTTATGAGAATGAGAAAAAAGAAAAACCGGGACCAAAGGTTTTTAAATTGTATATCGCTTGCTGAGGTGAATCCTGAAAATAATAAAGGAAAATGGAATTTGGTTTTCGAAAATCAAAATCCGATACATCTTGAGATAGGGTGCGGGAAAGGCGGATTTGTAACGGAGTGTGCAAAGCAAAATCCTAATATAAATTTTGTTGCTCTTGAAAAATGCCTTGATGTTATAATTCTTGCAATGGAAAAAGTTAAGGAAAACGGGCTTACCAATGTAAGGTTTATTCTTTCGGATGCTGAAAAACTTACCGACATTTTTGAAGAAAATGAAGTGTCTGTTATATATCTTAATTTTTCTGACCCGTGGAAAAAGTCAAAACAAGCAAAAAGGCGTCTTACATACAGGACTTTTCTTAAAATATATGAGCAAATATTAAAACCCGAAGGCGAAGTCAGGTTCAAGACCGATAACCGTCCGTTGTTCGATTTTTCGCTTGAGGAATTTGAAAATTACGGAGCAAATGTATCAAATGTGACCTTTGACCTCCATAACAGTGTATACAACGATTCTAATATTCAAACTGAGTATGAAAAGAATTTTTCGGCTCAGGGTTTTACAATTAACAGATGTGTAGTAAAATTTACAAATATAAGAAAAAAATAGGAGAGATGAAAATGTTTAACAAAAAGAGATTATTTTCTCTGACTGCGGTTTTGATATTACTTTTTGTCGCCGCGGTTCCTCTTGCAGCATTTGCAACAGGTGAAGAAGAGTACATAAGTGCTTTTTCTAATTCGATATGGGCAATTTTACCGCCTGTTATTGCTATTGCACTTGCACTTATAACCAAAGAAGTTTATTCTTCGCTTTTTATTGGTATTATGGTCGGTGCAGGTCTTTATGCAGTTGATGCTGCCGGCAAATTCAGTTTTGTTACCTTTATCGAGCACGGCTTTATCGATGGATTTGTGGGTTCTTTATCAGATTCTTACAATGTCGGAATTTTATTGTTCCTTGTACTTTTGGGTGCCATGGTTTCGCTTATGAACAAGGCAGGCGGAAGTGCTGCCTTTGGAAACTGGGCTTCAAAACATATTAAGTCAAGAGTTGGGGCACAGATTGCTACAATTATATTCGGTATGCTTATTTTTATCGATGACTATTTCAACTGTCTTACGGTTGGCTCTGTAATGCGTCCGGTGACAGATAAATTTAATGTTTCAAGAGCAAAACTTGCATATTTAATTGATGCAACGGCTGCTCCGGTTTGCATAATTGCACCTATTTCGTCTTGGGCTGCTGCTGTTGCAGGATTTGCTTCGGATGCCGGTATGAACGGTATTGAACTTTTTGTAAGGGCAATTCCTTATAATTTTTATGCAATACTTACAATAGTAATGATGTTTCTATATCACTTCTTAAATTCGATTACGGCAAAATGGCAAAATTTGAAAAAAACGCTATTGAAAAAGGAGATTTATTTTCATCACCCGACGGTGATTTGGCAGGAGATAACAGTGTGGCACAGGCAAATCCTAAAGGAAAAGTTATTGACCTTGTAATTCCTGTTGTTGTTCTTATCATTGCTTGTGTAATCGGTATGATTTATTCCGGCGGATTTTTCTCAGGTGAAACTTTTGTAAATTCTTTTGCAAATTCAGATGCTTCTGTAGGACTTGTTTACGGTTCTTTTGCAACTATAATATTTACGGTGTTTTATATGTGCATAAGAAGAGTTCTTACATTTAAGGAATGTATGGAATGTATTCCTGAGGGATTTAAAGCAATGGTTCCGGCAATTATGATATTGACATGTGCATGGACTCTTAAAGGTATGACAGATTCACTTGGTGCTGCTACTTATATTGCAGGCGTTGTAAATTCTTCTGCAAAATACATTTTGGGATTTCTCCCGGCTATTATATTCCTCATTGCAGTAGGCCTTTCGTTTGCAACAGGAACATCGTGGGGTACATTCGGCATCTTGATTCCTATAGTTATTGCGGCTTTCGGATTTGATGCCGGAAACATTACAATTGTTGCAATTTCGGCTTGTATGGCAGGTGCTGTCTGCGGTGACCACTGTTCACCTATATCAGATACAACTATTATGGCATCGGCAGGTTCTCAATCAAATCATATCAACCATGTGTCGACACAACTTCCGTATGCAATGACAGTTGCTGCAGTTTCGTTTGTGTGTTATATTATTGCAGGTTTTGTAAGAAACGCATTTATAATGCTTCCTTTATCAGTTGTTCTTATGATAGCAACATTGCTTGTAATAAGGGCAATTACAACAGCAAAGGAATCAAACTAAACACAAATGAGGGCGTAAAATTTTTACGCCCTCTCTTTATACCATTTTTTTAATGTGAGAAATTGCATTTTTTTCAAGCCTTGAAACTTGTGCCTGTGAAATACCTATTTCTTTCGCGACTTCCATTTGAGTTTTACCTTGGAAAAACCTTAAATTAACAATGTTTTTTTCCCGTGCATTTAATTTTGAAATTGCCTCTTTAAGGGCTATTGATTCAATCCAACTGTCATCGGTATTTTTTACATCGCTAACCTGATCCATAACAAACAGTGTGTCCGTGCCGTCATGAAATACAGGTTCAAAAAGAGAAACAGGATCTAAAATAGCGTCAAATGCGTTAGCAACATCTTTTGGATCGCATTCTAATATTTTGGCGATTTCTTCTATTTTGGGTTCCTTATTATTTTTTCTTATATATTCTTCTTTTGCCTGCAAGGCTTTGTATGCCAAATCCTTTACTGAGCGGGATACCCTTATAGGATTATAATCTCTTAAATACCTACGAAGTTCACCTAAAATCATAGGCACTGCATATGTGGAAAATTTAACTCCTACCGATATATCAAAGTTGTCTATGGACTTTATGAGCCCTATGCAGCCAACCTGAAATAAATCATCGGCATTTTCGCCGCGGTTGTTAAATCTTTGCAGAACGCTTAAGACAAGTCTTAAATTACCGTTTATAAATTCTTCCCTTGCATTTTTATCTCCGTCTTTGATTTTAAGTAAAAGTTCTTTTTGTTTTTTTTCCGATAAAAGCGGAAGTTTTGATGTGTTTACATCGCATAATACAACCTTGTTAACAATCATAAATCCACCCCTCCAAAGTTTACATAAAAATTATTACCTTGAAAGGGTGCTTTTATACAGTTAAAAAATTAAAGGCTGAATTTGTTTTTTATCGAGTGCACCGGAAAGTGTTTCTGTTATTTTGCTGAAATCAGCAACAAGTGATGTTTCCTTTTTTATTGGATCATCTTGCGTGAAGGGAACAAAATATATATTTTTAGTATTAAGGAGCATTCCTATGTTTTTTGCGGATCCTGATAATCCGTCGTTTGTAGACGGGGCAAGTATAACAGGTTTTTTGTTTCTTAGTGTTGCCTTTGCCGCCATAGTGACAGATGTGTCTGTTATGCCTCCTGCTAATTTTGCGAGAGTGTTTCCTGTGCATGGTGCAATTATAAGTGCGTCGAGAAGATTTTTGGGACCTATCGGTTCTGCTTCTCTTACTGTATGAATTATGTTCTTGCCCGTTATTTGAGAAACGGTTTTAATCAGGTCATCTTTTTTGTTGAATCTGTTGTCTGTTTCAAACACCATAGGGGAAAAAATGGGTGTTATATCTGCACCCATATCACATAATTCCGAAATTATCGGAACAACTTTTGCTATGGTACAAAAAGAGCCTGTCAATGCAAATCCGATTTTTAGTTTGGTCAGGTTCATTTAGACTCCTTCCTTTATTATCTCTTTAATTGTGTCGGCCATATCTTTTCCTGATGTTTCGGGTGAACATTTTGATGGCAGGGAAAGTGCATGAATTATGTTAAGATTGTGTTTTTTCCCATATTCAAAATCTACACCGCCGGGTTTGGATGCAAGGTCAAGCAAAAGAGCATCCTTTTTCATCAACTGAAGAGATTTGGACGGAAAAACCATAAACGGGACTGTATTTACAATGATGTCTGCCTTTTCTATAAACAGATTAATATCATATGTTGAAATAGGAATCAGTCCGTTATATTCTATCCAGATTCTTTCTTCAGGCTTTCGGGACGAAGCATAAACAGTTGCACCGAAAGATTTTAAAAGTTTTCCGGTCACTTTTCCTATTCGGCCGTAACCTGCAACGAGACAGACAGAATTGTTAATTGTAGTGTCTAGGTTTGACAGTATTATTGATATGGCACCTTCTGCAGTTGATATGGCATTTTTTATACTTAATGTTTCGACTTCAGTTAAATCAACCCACTTAATTTTCTTTTTGTCAAAAAAGTTTCTGAATTTAGTAGGGATTTTCCCGCCGAAGACAATGTTTCCGGGGGGAATAAAACTCAATTCATCTACAGGAATTTTAGATTCTGAAATAAACTTACCGTCCTTGCTCACAGGAGTCGGAAGAACTATATAACTCTTGTTCAGGGTTTTGAGTTTTTCAGAATCACTGATTTTAATTCCATCTAAATATTTTGTTAGTGCAAGTTGCCTTTGATCGTTTCCGAGAATAAAAAAATTCATAAAATCCACCGCCTCGTCAGTAATATTTTATGTATACCTTTTAAATGTGTTACCGTTAAATAATTTAAGGTTGACTTTTGTTTAAAGATATGCGATAATTGATACATTACTATTCTTTTTGAGGTAAAAAAATGAAAAGAATTTCATTTTGTTTTTTATGTTTTTTAATGCTTTTCGGTATTTCGGCCTGTGAGTTTTTTTACAGCAGTTCGGATTTAAAAGAAGAAACGGAAACATCTTTTATAACAACTGGGTATTATGACAAAGAATTTGTGAGAGCGGGGATTGAAAATAATACTCTTTTTATTTCCGGAATTTCCGACAGTTTAAGTAAAAAGTATATTGTTATGAGCGTCTTAAATGAAAACGGAGAGGAAAAAACTGAAAAAATTTCGGATAATTCGCTTGAAGGGTTTGTAAAATCGACGGATATTTCGGATTGCGAAACAGTAAGTGTTCAGTTGTATTCGAATTTTGAGCCGTACGGTGAATATGAAGGTTTTGTGACAGAGAGTATAAAATTTTTAAAAAAAGATGAAAAATGGTGTGCAGATGTACCTGTTGTTTACGAAAAAAATAAAAAACAATATGCTCAGAACAAACATTTGATTTCGGCCATTGCCAAAGCAGTTGATTTAACTGTAAGAAATGAAAAAATTAAGACTTTGTCAGACGAAATATGCAGCGGTATAAAAAGTGATTATGAAAAATTTCTTAAGATACACGACTATATATGCGAAAATATTTATTATGATGACGATGCGTTTAATGAAGGGGATTATTCAGATATCTCACCGATAAATGCAATAGAAACCGGAAAAACATTGTGCACAGGGATTTCAAACCTTGCAGTTTCGCTCTTGAGAGTTCAGGGAATAGATGCCGTTACAGTTTCAGGATATGCTTTGGGCATTGGGGAGGACGACGAGTGGAACGGTGAAAATTCTTTGGAAAAAGAGCCGAATCACACTTGGGTTGAGGCATATATAGATGGCAGGTGGATTATTTCCGATATAACATGGGACAATAAAAACAAGTACGAAAGCGGACAATTTATAAAGGATGATAATTATTCTCATATTATGTTTGATGCCGATTTGCTTTCGTTTTCTTATACACATAAGATTATTAATTATTTTTAAAAGGTGAAAATATGTCTAATATTCAGTTGTCAGATCATTTTAATTATAAAAGACTTATAAGGTTTGTTATACCTTCAATAGTTATGATGGTTTTTACTTCGATTTACGGGGTCGTAGACGGACTCTTTGTATCTAATTTTGTCGGCAAAACACCTTTTGCAGCGATAAATCTTGTGATGCCCTTCATAATGGTTTTGGGCGGTATGGGATTTATGGTAGGTACCGGCGGAACTGCATTGGTTGCAAGAGTTTTGGGCGAAGGACATACAGAAAGGGCAAACAGATATTTTTCAATAATGATTGGGTTCACACTTTTGCTCGGCGTTATAATGTCAGTAATAGGATTTGTGTTTATGAAACAGGTTGCACTGTTTTTAGGTGCAACACCCAAAATGCTTGATTATTGTGTGATATACGGCAGGTGGGTAATTTCGTTCACGACGGCATTTATGCTTCAAAATGTTTTTCAAAGTTTTTTTATTGCGGCCGAAAAACCCAAACTTGGTCTTTTAAACACAGTTGCAGCCGGTGTTACGAATATGGTTTTGGACGCTTTGTTTATAGCAGGATTTAAATGGGGAGTGGCAGGTGCCGCAATCGCAACGGGGATAAGTCAGTGTGTCGGCGGGGTAATTCCTTTGCTGTATTTTTGGAGAGAAAATAGCAGCAAGTTAAGATTTCATCCTGCAAAATTGAAGTTCAGACCGATTTTTGATGCCTGTGTTAACGGTTCTTCCGAACTTATGAGTAATATATCTCATTCTATTGTAAGTATGCTTTATAATTTCAGACTTTTGCAATATGCCGGAGAAAACGGAGTTTCTGCATATGGAGTTTTAATGTATGTTCAATTTATATTTGTTGCGATATATATAGGTTACGCAATAGGAAGTGCACCGATAATAAGTTATCACTATGGTGCTGACAACACTGATGAACTTAAAAATATACTGAAAAAAAGCACAATTATTATGACTGTAACGGGTGTTGTTCTTACCGTTGTCGCTGAAGTTTCCGCACCTGTTCTTGCAAAAATTTTCGTCGGTTATAATGAGGAACTGTTTAATCTTACAACTCACGCTGTTAAGATTTTGTCATTTTCAGTTTTGCTTTCCGGATTTAATATATTTGCATCGTCATTTTTCACCGCACTTAATAACGGCGGGGTGTCGGCTGCAATTTCATTTATAAGAACTTTGATTTTCCAGACAGCATCAGTTTTGATTTTGCCGCTTATTTTAGATCTTGACGGAATTTGGGCGTCTGTTATGGTTGCCGAAGTTTTTGCGCTTATTGTTTCGCTCATATTCCTTGTAACGCAGAGGAAAAAATATAATTATATATAAAATCAGAAGGTGTTTAAATTACACCTTCTGATTTTATAACTGTCTATCTTACTAACGCAAAGTACAGAATAACTAATATACCAAGAATTATTCTATACCATCCGAAAACCCGGAAATCGTGTTTTCTTATGTATTTCATCAGGAATTTTATTGCAATTACCGAAACAACAAAAGCGGTGATAAGACCTGCAATAAGTACTTGAATTTCCAGGCTTGAGAATGATAAACCTGTTTTCAAGAAAAATTTAACAAGTTTAAGAAGACTTGCACCAAACATTACAGGTATTGCAAGGAAGAAAGAGTATTCCGCCGCAACCTCACGATTTGTTCCTAAAATCATTGCACCTAAAATGGTTGAACCCGAGCGGCTTGTTCCCGGTATCAGGGATAAAACCTGAAAACAACCGATGCCGAGTGCTGCTTTGTATGAAAGATGTTTGAAATTTTTAATCCTAAAGTTTTTGTTTTTATTGATGTTTTCAAGAACTATAAAAAGTATGCCGTAAACTATAAGTGTTATTGAAACCGTTTTCCAATTGTAAAAATGGTTATTCATATAGTCATCGAATTTAAGACCTATTATTGCTGCAGGTAATACGCCGACTACAACTTTTCCCCAAATGTTCCAGGTCTCTCTTTTTTGTGTTTTGGATTTTTTGGGAGAAAACGGATTAAGTTTTCCAAAATACAAAACAACGACCGCCATTATAGCGCCTAACTGGATAACAACACGAAACATTTCCATAAAAGCGTCTGAAACATTGAGTTTTAAAAATTCTTCAACGAGTATGAGATGACCTGTAGAACTTATCGGAAGCCACTCTGTAATGCCTTCTACAATTCCAAGAATTATTGATTTTAATATTTCCATCTTTATCACCTTTCTCTGCTTATTAAAATATATTATAACAAAAATACATAATATACGCAATAAATTTTTATATGTTATTGAAAAAATGCAACAGTTATTGTATAATTGTTGTATAGTTTAATTAAAAGGGGTTTAGAGTATATGGAACGCTCAAGCGGTGTGCTTATGCACATTTCGTCGCTTTTCGGCGATTATTCTATAGGAAGTTTTGGGGACAATGCAAAATATTTTATAGATTTTCTTTCGGAGTGCGGATTTAAATATTGGCAGGTTCTTCCGTTTTGTATGGTTGATGAGTGCAATTCGCCATATAAATCATACTCGGCATTTGGCGGAAACCCATATTTTGTCGACCTTCCGAGACTTTATGAGGAAAATCTTATAACATCGGAAGAATTGGAGATTTACAGGCAGCAGACTCCGTACAGTGCTGAATATGTAAGGCTTTATCATACGAGATGCGATATTTTGATGAAGGCATCTTCGAGAGTAAAAGACAGAGAAAAAATCGTTGCTTTTGTAAAGAAGAATAAGTATATAGATGATTTTTGTAAATTTATGGCCCTTAAAAAGGCTAATAACGAACTTCCGTGGAACAGGTGGACAACTGACAAAACAGATCCCGATGTTTTGTTTATGTGGCAGTTTATTCAGTATAAATTTTTTTCGCAGTGGTCGGAAATTAAAGAGTATGCAAATGAAAAAGGAATAAAAATAATTGGCGATATTCCGATTTATGTGGCATATGACAGTTGCGATGTTTGGGCAAACAAGGAACAGGTTTTGCTTGACGAGGATAATAATCCGAAATGTGTTGCGGGGGTTCCGCCCGATTATTTTGCAAAGGACGGTCAGTTATGGGGCAATCCTATTTACGATTGGGCAAAAATGAAAAAGGACTCGTACAAGTGGTGGTGTGACAGGCTGAAGCATTCATTTTCTATGTTTGACGCTGTCAGAATTGATCATTTCAGAGGCCTTCAGAGTTACTGGTGCGTTCCTTTTGATGCCGAAACTGCAAAAGACGGAAAATGGGAAAAAGGTCCGGGGAAGGATTTTATTGATGCAATAAAGAAGGTTTCTGAAGGAAAAATGATTATTGCAGAAGATTTAGGGGATATCACGAAAGAAGTTACAGAACTTGTGGAGTACAGTTCTTTTCCCGGAATGAGGGTTTTGCAGTTTGGATTTTTATCTGACTCGGATAATCCGCATAAACCGCACAACTATATTAATAATTGTATTGCTTATACCGGAACTCACGATAATAACACTCTTTTGGGATATGTTTGGGAACAGGATGATTTGTCGAGAAAAAATCTTCTTGAATACTGCGGTTACACATCTCCCGAATGGGATAAAGGGTATGACAGTATCATAAGAACAATGTTTGCTTCATCTGCCGGAACGGTTATTTTGCCGATTCAGGATATATTGGGTTACGGTTCTGACACAAGACTTAATATTCCGGGCAAGGCTGACGGCAATTGGCAATACAGAATTACCAAAGAACAACTTGACTCTATAGATAAAAACAAATATAAAAGACTCAATGTGCTTTACAACAGATAGGTGAAGCGAGATTTTTGGTGAATTTTACAGAAAGACGGTAAAAAACAACAAAAAAGCAATATTTCGGTCTGCGAAATATTGCTTTTTTTCTTTAAATGTGTTATACTTATCAGGTGTATAAAATAGGGATAATGTTTAAGGCGGCGATTTATTTGATAAAAAGTATGACGGGTTACGGCAAGGCAAGGTCAGTAACCGAGCAGAGGGAGATAAATGTTGAAGTTAAGTCGGTAAATAATCGGTATCTTGATGTTAATTTTAAAATGCCGAGGTTTCTTACATTTGCTGAGGAAAAGATAAGACCTCTTCTCAGCAACTATACGACAAGGGGAAAACTTGATGTTTTTATAACGGTAATGACAGGTGAACAGTCTGACAAAACTGTTGTTATCGACCGTTCTCTTGCCGGAGAGTACATAAAGGAATTTAAAAAATTCTGTGAGGAAACAGGACTTAATTATGATCTTAGTGCATCAAGGTTTTTAGGCAATCCCGAGGTTGTTAAAATCGAAAGACCCGAACAGGACGATGAGGCTGTTTGGAATGAAATAAAGCCTGTTATTGAGGAATGTCTTTTAAACTATAATGAAATGAGAGAGCGTGAAGGAGCAAGGCTCAAAAACGATATTGTTTCAAAGGCAGATATCATTTTAGAGTATGTTTTAAAAATTGAACAGACAGTTCCGCAAAACATAGAAAATTATAAAGAAAAACTTTTTTCAAAAATAAGAGAAGCGTTGGAAGGCTATGAAATTGATGAAAGCAGGATTATAACCGAGGTTGCAATTTATACTGATAAGGTTTGCGTTGATGAGGAAACAGTACGCCTTAAAAGCCATATAACAGAACTTAAATCAATTCTTGAAACAGGCGGTGCTGTGGGTAAGAAACTTGATTTTCTTATTCAGGAAATGAACAGAGAAATCAATACAATAGGTTCGAAGAGCAATGATCTTAAAATTTCTGATATAGTTGTTAATGTAAAAAATGAAATAGAAAAAATAAGAGAACAGATACAAAATATCGAATAGGGCAGATGAAAGAAAAATGAATTTAATTAATATAGGGTACGGGAATATTGTTTCGGCAGACAGGATTGTTTCAATTGTTATGCCGGACTCTGCACCTGTTAAAAGACTTATTTCTCAGGCAAAGGAAAAATTCAGACTGATTGACGGAACCTGCGGAAGAAAAACCAGAGCAGTTATAATTTTTGACAGCGGTCATGTTATTCTTTCGGCACTTCAGCCCGAAACCATAGCACAAAGACTTGAGGAACACAAAAAGGAGAGTTAATTTATGTCTGATAAACAAGGTTTGCTTCTTGTTATTTCCGGTCCGTCCGGAGTAGGAAAGGGCACGGTGTGCAAAGAACTCATAAAATTAAGCAATGAGTATAAAATATCAGTATCAAAGACTACAAGAAAACCCAGACCCGGTGAAACCGAAGGGATAAGTTATTACTTTGATACAAAAGAAAATTTTGAAAAACTTATTGATCAGGGTGAACTTTTGGAATATGCAAATTTTTGCGGAAATTATTACGGAACCCCTAAAAAACCTGTTGATGAAAATCTCAAAAACGGTGTTAATGTAATACTTGAAATAGAAGTCCAGGGTGCAATGAAGGTTAAAGAAAAAAGACCTGATTGTTTGCTTATTTTTGTTATGCCTCCTTCCAAAAAAGAACTAAAAAAAAGGCTTAAAGGCAGAGGGACAGAGCCGGAAGATGTTATTAAACAAAGACTTAACAGAGCACTTGAGGAATTGAGTTTGTGCCGTGAATATGATTATTTTGTTATAAATCATAATCCTTTGGAGGCAGCAAAGGAAATCATCGGAATTGTTAATAAAGAAAGAAAATAATAGGCTGTGCCTGTCAGCATAAAAAATAATAGTTCAGGCAGAAAGGTTATGTAAAATTATGTTATATCCAACACTTGCATCATTACTTGAAAAGGCTAAAAGCAGATACTCACTTGTTCTTGCAGTTGCAAAAAGAGCAAGACAGTTGTCTGAAGATATTGATTCAACATATACAGATTATAAATCAAAGTGTGATAAGCCGGTATCTTTGGCAGTTCACGAAATTGCAGAGGGAAGTATTGTAATAGTACCCCCCGAAATGACAGACGGGAACTGAAAGTTATGACTACAACAAATACTGCTAAAGTTATCATAAACAATCCGTCAAAAGCAGTTGATAAAGCATTTTCGTATCTTTACAACGAAAAGCCCGAAATAGGATCTCATGTTTTGATTCCGTTCGGAAGGGGAAATAAACTTATTGACGGTTTGGTTATAGGAATCGGAAAAGAGGAAGAAAGCGATAAACTAAAGTGCATCAATTCTGTTCTTGAAACCGAATTTGATCAAAAGGACGCAAACCTTCTCTGCTGGATCAGAGACAGGTATGCCTGCACATATTTTGATGCGTTAAGACTTATTATGCCTCCCGGATCAATGTCGGGAAAGAAAAGGACTTACAGCAGTATAAGTGATAAACTTATTAATTTTGCTTCTGTGGCAGACGGTGTATCTGACTTGCCTCAGGTTATAGAAATGCTGAGAAAAAAAGCACCTGCGGCATGCAGAGTGCTTGAAATTTTAAACTCGGCAGAAGATATGGCAGTAACTGATTTGTGCGATTTTGCCGCAACTTCGAGAAGTACTGTGTCTTCTCTTGAAAAAAAGGGTCTTATAAGAATTTTTGAAAAGAAAATAGAACGAAATCCATTTTCGGATTTATGCGATGAAAAGTCATCTCCGCTCAGCCCTACTGATGAACAAAAAAATGCTATAGATGCAATCAATTCCTCAGTTGATAAGAATATTACTGACACTTTTTTGATAAGAGGAATAACAGGCAGCGGAAAAACAGAAGTTTACCTGCAGGCGGTTCAGCATGTTTTAGATAAAGGCAAAAATGCAATCATACTTGTACCGGAAATATCACTTACGCCGCAAATGGCAAGGCGTTTCACATCAAGGTTTGGCAAACAGACGGCTATATATCACAGCCGTCTTTCGGCAGGAGAAAGATTTGATGCCTGGAACAGGATTAAAAGCGGTGAGGCGAGGGTTATAGTCGGTGCCAGATCCGGGGTTTTTACACCGGTTAAGAATCTTGGAATTATAGTAATTGAT
>CAKSDT010000009.1 GCA_934446135.1 uncultured Clostridia bacterium | reverse complement strand
ATTTGGTTCAGATTGGACAAATCGAACCCGTAGTGGTAACCCGAAGATGTACTAATAAGGTACATCGAGAGGTGAGATTTGTTCAAAATTTGGTGACATTTTATAAGAAACAACCCGTTATAGATGTAACGGGTTGTTTCTTTAAGTTCTTTTCATAAATTAACTTGTCACCAAATGGTCTGGAGCATAATTTACACGCCGTAAAATCTTATTTTGCAAAACTGTCATATAATACATTGATAGTTTTTTCAAAGTCTTTACTTTCCACACCCACTATTATATTTATTTCATCTGCACCTTGCTCAATCATCCTTACATTTATGCCGTTATTTCCGAGTGCTGCAAAAAGTTTTCCCGCAGTACCGGGTTTGCTTGCCATATTTCTTCCGACAACGGCAACAAGGCTTATATGATTTGTAACCTTAACAAAATCAGGCGAAAGTGTTTCTGTTATTTCTGTTATGAGTTCGTGCAGACATCCCGAAAGAACAGGCGTTGAAACAACAAGCGAAAAACTGTCAATACTTGAGGGAATATGTTCGGGAACAATGTCGTATTTTTCAGCGATTGCAAGTGCCTTTCTGATATAACCTGTCTGTTCCGAAAGTTTACTTTTTCCCATTGTGATGATTGAAAAATGTTTTTTACCCGAAATACCTGTTATAAAATGTGACGCTTTATCAATATCGTCATCTTCTATCAAGTCCGTGATTAATGTTCCGTCTGCGGTTATATCATTTGTATTTTTGATATAAAGCGGAATATTTTTATCTCTTACGGGGAAAACAGCGTCCTCGTGGAGTACTTCTGCCCCCATATATGAAAGTTCACGAAGTTCGTTAAAAGTGATTTTACCGATTGATTTTGGATTTTCAACAATTCTTGGGTCCGCCATAAGAATCCCCGGTACATCTGTCCAGTTTTCATAAGAATCCGCATCTATAAGATATGCCGCAACAGAACCTGTTATATCCGAACCGCCTCTCGAAAATGTCTTGATTTTTCCGTTTGCACCCATGCCGTAAAATCCGGGAACAACTATATACTCGTGTGTTTCGGCAAACTCTGAAAATGCTTTTTGGCTTTTTTCAAAATCAATATTTCCTTCGAAATCAAAAAACAACCAGTCTTTTGAATCAAAAAACTCAAACCCCAAATAACAAGCCATAAGTTTTGCACAAAGGTATTCTCCTCGGCTTACAAGATAATCTATATTTGCACCGTTTTTGATGTCCTTTTTAATTTTTTCAAAATCTTCATCGAGTGAAATATCCAGTTTGCAATAACTTATAATCTCATCGTATCTTTCTTTTATCTGAGATAAAATATCTTCATACGACACTTTGTATTTTATATGTGCGTGACAGATGTATAAAAGATCTGTTACTTTGCTGTCACCGGAACTCCTTCTTCCCGGTGCCGACACAACAACAATTTTTCTTGCACTGTCTGCAGTTACAATTTTTTTAACTTTTTCAAACTGTCCGCCGGAAGCAAGTGACGAACCACCGAATTTCACTGTTTTTATCATTTTATATCAAAGCCGGCAATAAACACCGACGCCTCTCTTTCTTTAAGTAAATTATATATTTCGTGAGCAGACTCAACACTCATAGGATGAGTCAAATAAATATAAAGTCCGTTTACATTTTCGCTTTTCTCACACGGTATACCAAAAGGAATGCTCGAACGGATATAATATTTATGAATTTCTTTTGAATTATCGGTTTCAGACTTTGTTTTTGAATATAAGTTAAGATTAACGCCTTCTGCAATATCTTCCATATCCTGAACTACTCCGTAACCTGTAGGATTTTTACCCGCACCCTGACCGTAAAAACTCATTCTGCCGGCAAATCTTCCCCAAAGCGATATAAGATTAAAGTTTTCCTTAACAGCGGCCTCAGGCTCTGTTTTCCTTATTATAGTAGGCTCAACATAAGCCACAACCGAATCGCTGAGTTTTTTTGCATATGCCATAAGCCTTATTGAAAATCCCATCGATTCAATATAATCAATATCATCTTTCTTAACTTCTCTAATCCCGAAAACAGGTATATCATGTTCCGAAATTCTTGTGTTAAATGCCACCGACGCAGAAATTGCACATTTTCTTCTTACATCGAGTCCGTCAATATCCTCTGTAGGGTCTTGTTCTGCATACCCAAGACTTTGTGCTTCTTTTAAAACCGCATCGAATTCTGTTCCTTCAGAAATCATCTTGTCTAAGATATAGTTTGTTGTTCCGTTTATTATTCCTCTTATTTCATAAATCTCATCACACCTTTTGGCTCTTGCAAGACTTGAAAGCCACGGTATTCCTCCTCCCGATGATGATGTAAAATAGAGTTTTACTCCGTTTTGGTCTGCAAGCGAATTAAGTTCATCAAAATGCTCACTTATAAGTTTTTTATTTGAGGAAACGACATTTTTCCCAGCCTTTAAGCAAGACGAAACAAATTCAAAGGCAGGATTAAGTCCGCCTATTGTTTCGGCAACGATTTCGATTTCGGGGTCTGATAATATATCATTTATATCGGTGGTCATAACGCCCTCATACCCCTCTTTAATGCTTATATCAAGGACTTTTTTTACTTCAAGATCCGATGACGCATTTTTAATTACATCATAACATCCGCTGCCAACTACTCCAAATCCCAAAATTGCAACTTTCATAGAACGCTTCCTTTCCAATATGTCTTTATTTTAACTACAATTGTTCCTAAATTAAAAACAAAATTACTTGTATAAAAGCAAGTATACCACAATACGACAAAATAATCAAGGCTTTTTCAGACTTTTTATTTGCTTGACAAAAAAAACAAAATGATATATGATTGAATGGAACATTTAAGTCCGTGAGGAGGGTTAATTTTGAGCAACAAGGATTATCTTATAGTACACAAAAAAATTTTGCCCGAATACTATCAAAAAGTGGTAAACGCAAGGGAAATGATTGAGTCGGGTTCTGTTAAGGAGGTAACAGACGCCGTCAAAATTGTAGGCATTTCAAGAAGCACATATTACAAATACAAAGATTATATTTTTGCTCCAAATGAAGACACCATTTGCAAAAAGGCCGTGGTATCGTTTGAACTTGCCCACGAAACAGGTATTCTGGGGGAAGTTTTAAATGAAATATCTTCAAACGGTGCAAATATCTTAACAATTACTCAAAATCTTCCCATCGGCGGAAAAGCACATGTTGTTTTGTCTGTTGATATTACAGGTATTGAAATTAGTTTAAACGATTTTGTAAAAAAAATAAGTAAATTTAAAGGAGTCTACGGTTCAAAACTTGTTTCTTTGGAATAGGAGGTAGAATATGAACGATAATAAAATTATATGCGATTGCTATCACATTACTTTTAAAGATATAAAAAACGCTCTTGAGGAAGGTGCCGAAAACTTTGACGAAGTTTCGGAAATGACCAATGCAGGGCAGGGATGCGGTCACTGCCAGGCAGATGTAGCCAAAATAATAAAAATGATAAAGAAAGGGAAAATATAAAACTGCTGAATTTGCGAAGAAAAATATTTTTCTATCCTATTTTTATTTCAATTACCGTAAAAAGTTTTACAAATAATTTACCCCGCGGTTTGTCCGCGGGGTTTTATTAGTTACGCATTTGCAAAAGTTTTACCAAGTTCTGTGCATTTTGAAAGAGCGTCATCGTCAGGAGTTTCATTTGCTATAACACCTTCGCCGTTTACTAAATTTCCGCCGGCTGCAATTACTCTTTCTTCCCAAGATCTCATCCATTCGCCGTCGCCCCAGCCGTAAGAACCGAAAAGTGCAATTTTTTTGCCGGAAAGACTGCCTTCCAACTCTGTGAAAAACGGTTCAAATTCGGATTCTTCCAAAACCTCGGCACCCATCGCAGGGCAGCCTAATGCCAAAGCGTCATATTCTTTTGCCTTAGACGCATCAATTTCCGAAACCGTAAAGATTTCTGTATCGGGATTAACACTTTTTGCTCCGTCAAAAACCGACTGGGCCATTGCTTCGGTATTCCCCGTTCCGCTCCAATATATTACTGCTGTTTTACTCATATTAAATTCCTGCCTTTCTTTTAAGTTATTAAATATATTTATGCCGCACAGAAAATTTCATCAAGGCTTTTGCCGTGCGACATTCTTTCCAAAATTGTTTTTCTTACTGTTTTGTACCTTTTGAATGTAAGTTCGGCAGTTTCGGGGTTTGAGTAAACCCTCCAGTCGCCGACCAATTTACAGTCTTTATCTCTGTGATTTATAAATCCTTTTATATCTTCAATCGGATAACCCAAAAATGCTCCTATTTCATGAGGAAATTCCGCTGTTTTAAGTCTTTCCGACAATCTTTTAATCAAAGCATTTACATCGGAAAAATCAGAATATCCGTATGCAAGAAGAAAATTTTTAATTTCGGGTCTTTCAAGATATTTTGTAAGTTTGTTTTTTCTGTATACAAATACCATTGCCCTTTTTTCACATTGACAGACTATATTAAAATAAATGTCCTTTTTATTGAATTTTTCGTTCAATAAATCTATTCTGTAGTTGATATCGGCAAATTCCGACTTCTTAAAAACAACAAGATTCCCCGCCTTTATTCCTGCGAGAGCGGGTCCGCAATGCCACGCTAATTTCTCTTCAAACATACATTCCTCTTCCCTTTTCGAGTTAGTCCAGACTAACCTATGATTTAAAAAAAACTGCTTTATCTTGAAAATAGCCTTTAAGAGCAGTGTCTAATGCACTCTTACTTGATGAATTGCAATGTTTTATATAAGCACCTGATTTTTCTGCCTGTTTTGAAGCAACCGACACCATCTTATGTGCAACAGTCCCCGTAAAAACAACCAATACATCAGGCGAACCTATCTGGTTTTTAAAATCTGCAGGACATTGTGTGAACACTTTGCACTTGCAGCCGTATTTCTTACAGACTGATTTATATTCGCAGTGCATACGGTCGTGACCGCCTACTATTACAACACTCATTTAAGACCTCCTTTTTATTAAGGTGTGTGCCCGCCGCCTTTATTGGTGGCGGCACCTTAATTAAATTTGTGAATATAATTATTTTCTTCCTGAGAAGTTTTTAACTTTTGCTTTGATAAACAGAATCGTGCCGATTACAACTGTAACTATCAAGACAGACTGCAGTGCAACAACCAAAGACTCAAACCCGTCCTTAATCATTTTCTTTCTCCTGTACTATGGCAAGTTCCGCTCATAGCACAACCTGAGCACGCCCCTCCGCACGATCCGCCGCAAGAGGATTTACCTTGTTTCTTATTTCTTATCAAATAGAGAACTATAGAAACTACTGTCGCAGCAAGTACCAAAAATGTTATCACCGTTCCCAAATTATCAATAATCCATTTCATAAAAAACCAATCCTCCTTAAAATATTTTTATTTTGCTACTTTAACAGGAACCTCAGTTTTTAATGTTTCTGCTTCTTTATAAGGTTTAAAGAGCATATAAACAATACCTGCTATCAAAAGTACTGCAACAACTGTGCCGATTGCATTTCCGCTTCCTGTAAACAAAGCACCGAGTTGATTAATAATAAGTGCAACTACATAAGCAAATCCGCACTGATAACCGATTGCAAACCAAGTCCATTTTGTATTGTTCATTTCACGCTTGATTGCACCGATTGCTGCAAAGCAAGGAGCACAAAGAAGGTTAAATACAAGGAATGAATAACCTGTAATAGGTGTAAACTGTGCTGCAAGATTTGAATAAACTGTTCCTGTTCCGCCATACAAGATCCCCATTGTACCAACAATGTTTTCTTTTGCAACAAGACCTGTGATTGATGCAACGGCTGCCTGCCAATTGCCCCAACCGAGAGGCTTGAAGATAAATGCTATAACTCCGCCGATGGCTGCCAAAATACTTGAATCGAGTTGGTCATCGGAAAGCATTCCGAATTTTCCGTCTACAAATCCAAAATATGTTGTAAACCATACAAGAATGGTTGAAAGCAAAATGATTGTGCCGGCTTTTTTAATAAATGACCAACCACGCTCCCACATTGAACGCAAAACATTTAAAAGTGTAGGCATATGGTATGCCGGAAGTTCCATAACAAACGGAGCCGGATCGCCTGCAAACATTTTTGTCTTCTTAAGCATAATACCTGAAATAACTATTGCAGCCATACCGATAAAGTATGCTGATGTTGCTACCATTGCCGAACCGCCGAATATTGCACCTGCTATCATTGCGATAAACGGAACTTTGGCTCCGCACGGAATAAATGTTGTAGTCATAATGGTCATCTTACGGTCACGGTCATTTTCAATTGTTCTTGATGCCATAACACCCGGAACACCGCAACCTGTACCTATGAGCATAGGAATAAACGATTTACCCGAAAGTCCGAATTTTCTGAACACTCTGTCTAATACGAAAGCGATTCTTGCCATATATCCGCAAGCCTCTAAGAATGCAAGCAAAAGGAAAAGTACGAGCATCTGAGGAACGAATCCCAATACTGCACCGACACCGGCAACAATACCGTCTAAGATAAGTCCCGAAAGCCATTCTGCACAATTTGCTTTTTCAAGAAGATTGCTTATTAACACCGGCACACCGGGAACCCATATACCAAACTCAGCCGGGTCAGGTTCTTCACCGCCGTAATTTTCATAAACGCCGATTGCTTCTTCCAAATCTTTATAAGATGCGGTAACTTCTTCATCTGCCATAGTTTCTTCATCTACTACGGTATATGTTGCATCACCCAAATCTTTTACTTCATCTTTAAACTCATTTAATGCAGAAACTGCTTTTCCTGCGTCGAAGTTTTCTGATTCTGTATCAATTGCGTCTGAAACTTCTTCAGTATCAACACCGTTTTCTCCGGCATATTCAATATATCCGTTGATAACTTCTGATGCACCGCCGAATTCTTCTGCTTTTTCTTCGTAAGCAGCCGTGCCTATTCCGAAAAGATGCCAACCGTCGCCAAATACACCGTCGTTTGCCCAGTCTGTTGCAGCAGAGCCTACTGTTACCATTGAAATATAGTAAACAAGGAACATTATTACTGCGAATATCGGGAGTCCGAGCCAACGGTTTGTAACAACTTTATCTATTTTATCTGAAGTTGAAAGTCCGCCGGCTTTTTTCTTCTTATAACAACTCTTGATAATCTCTGCTATGTAGATATATCTTTCGTTTGTTATAATGCTTTCTGCATCATCATCGAGTTCATCTTCCGCATTTTTAATGTCTTCTTCAATATGAGAAAGTGTTTTCTCATCAATTTTAAGTTTTTCAAGAACTTTTGAATCACGCTCAAAAATCTTAATTGCGTACCATCTCTGTTCATTTTCAGGCATATCGTGCAAAACTGCTTCTTCGATATGTGCCATTGCGTGTTCAACACATCCGCTGAATGTATGCGAGGGAACTGTTTTTGTTCCTTTTGCGGCTTTAATTGCTTCTTCTGCCGCTTCCATCACTCCGTCACCCTTAAGTGCCGAAATTTCAACTATCTTGCAGCCGAGTTGTCTTGAAAGTTCTGCTGTGTTTATTTTGTCACCGTTCTTTCTTACAACATCCATCATATTGATTGCAATAACTACAGGTATACCGAGTTCGGTAAGTTGAGTTGTAAGATAAAGGTTTCTTTCAAGGTTAGTACCATCTATAATGTTTAAAATTACATCGGGTCTTTCTTCGATAAGATAATTTCTTGCAACAACCTCCTCCAAGGTGTACGGAGAAAGTGAATAAATACCCGGAAGGTCGGTAACTATTACACCTTCGTGTTTTTTAAGTTTACCTTCTTTCTTTTCAACTGTAACGCCGGGCCAGTTTCCTACAAACTGATTTGAACCCGTAAGTGCGTTAAACAGTGTTGTTTTACCGCAGTTAGGATTACCTGCAAGGGCAATTCTGGTATTCATAAAACTTTCACTCCTTTAATAACATTACTCTACTTCAATCATTTGTGCGTCGGCTTTTCTTAAGGATAACTCATATCCTCTTACCGTAACTTCAACAGGATCTCCGAGAGGTGCAACTTTTCTTACGAAAACGCTTACGCCTTTGGTAATTCCCATATCCATAATTCTTCTTTTCACGGCTCCCTCACCGGTAAGTTTTAAAACCGTCACAGTTTCGCCGATTTTTGCATCTTTTAATGTCTTCATTTTAATCCTCCTGACATATATATAATTTTTTAAATCATAATCTTTTGTGCCATTTCCGAACTTATGGCAACTCTTGTTTCTTTTACATTTACTATAATGTTTCCGCCGAGAGAACTTATAACTTTAACATTTCCGCCTACTACAAATCCTAAGTTTTCAAGATGCTTTTTAACTTCGGGTTTTCCGCCTATTTTTTTAATAATGTTATCTTCGCCCGCTTCTGCAAGATTAAGAGGCATCATACTTCTTCCCCCTTTGTTTTGGTTAGAATTAACTAACTCTCGTACAAATATATAAGTTAGCACTCGCTAACTTCCAATGGTTAGTTTAGCATAACTAACCTGCTTTGTCAACACATTTTTCAAAAATTATTTGTTTGACAGCGGAATTTTTTTGTGCTATACTGACACTTGAGAAAGTTGGGATAATATGATAATTAAAGAGTCTGCCGAGAATTATCTTGAGGCGATTTTAATGATAAAAAAGGAAAAAGGAACTGCCCGAAGCATTGATGTGGCACACAAACTGGGCTTTGCAAAACCCAGTGTTTCGGTCGCGATGAAATCTTTCCGTGAGGAAGGTTATATAACAATTGACACCGACGGAGGAATTTCACTTACTGAAAAGGGCCTTAAAATTGCATCCAAAGTTTATGAGCGTCACGAAGTTATTGCAAGAGCACTGATTGCTCTTGGGGTTGATGAAAAAACTGCTTATGAGGACAGTTGCAAAATAGAGCACGATGTAAGCGACCAGACTTTTGAAAAATTAAAAGAGCACCTGAGAAAGGTTAATTTATAAAGTAAAAAGACAGGAGAGAAACTCCTGTCTTTTTTGTTTTATACTTCCTTGCCGCTTTTACAAATGAAGGTAAGTGCAGCCCCGACAAGCATAACTCCGCTCCACACAAAAAGCATTGCTCCCCAGCCAAAACTTTCCATTATTGCTGCAAAGGCAAGGTTTGCCACAGACGCTCCGAGATAGCCTGTACTGTCTAAAATCCCGTTTACGGCCGATACTTTCCCCGTTTTTGCAAGCGACGGTATGTAAATACTCCAAATCATTGTGCTTGCACAACTTTCTGCCATAAGGGCAAGAGTGAATATTATTATATTAAACCAAACATTTGAAACGAAGAACATTATTACAAACATAAATGCCGAAAATGCAAACATAAACTTCATTACAGCAATATCGCGGTTTCCCGATAATTTATAAATATAAAGTGCAAGAAAGGGACTGAACGCCTTTAAGAAAGTTATAAACGAAAAAATAATACCCGAAATGTCCTCAGCAAAACCAAGGTATTCATTCACATATGTTGGTATCCAAAAAGATATTGATGATGCCGAAATTTCAATAACAATTTCAATCAGCATAAAAATAATAAAGTTATCTATTTTAAATAAATCAAAAACACCTTTTAACGGATTGGTTCCCTGAATTTTTTCGGTCTTTTTAACAATTCCCTTATTCTCAAAATAAGTAAGCACCGCATAGCACATTATGCCAAATCCGGCTGTTATTATGCCCGAAACAACAGAAACGGCTTTCCATTTCAGGACTATTGCAAGGAGTCCCGCCGCCAATGGACCTACAAAAGACGCAAAAAGCAAAAACACGCAAGCAACCTGTGCATACTTTTCCAATGTGTTTTCCGCAATTACTTTTACAAGAGGCCCTCTTATCATGGAGAGTCCGAATCCCATAACCGCAAAGCAAACCAAACCCAAATACATAGTAGGAATAAACGGGAAAAGCACAAGCGATATCCCGGCAAGCGAAAGTCCGCTTAAAACCATAATCTTCGGTTTTATTATATCCCCCACCACGCCGTTTAAAAGTTGTCCCGCCGCATAAACAATAAAATAAGACGATGAAAGCGAAGCAATATATGTTTTAGTATAAATTCCGTTATTTAAAAGGGTCGGGGTTAAAACACTTAATACATTTCTGGCAAGATAACTTGCAAGATATGTAAATACGCATATAAACCCGACTTTCAATGCCTTATTAAAACCACTGTCCGACCTGAATTTTATCATTATAACACCGCTTTCATCATTAATACAACAAATATACTCTTTTTTTCGTCCGAACTCAATAGAAATAATTAACTCTTGTTTGTCAAATATTAAAATAAAACTTGACAAATAAAATAAATAAACATATAATGCAGTTAGGATAAACTAACTATAAGGCGGTGTTATTTATGGAAAATTTATCAACCGTAATAATATGTGTGATTTTAGGTCTGATTTGTGTATATGCGGTAATAAATTACGCAAAAAGAATAAAAGGCGGATGCTGCGGTTCGGGAGATTCCGAAATAAAAATCAAACCCTCGGATACAAACATTAAAAATTACAGCCACAAAACCGAAGTGTTTATAAACGGTATGACCTGTAATCACTGCAAACTCAGAATTGAAAATGCCTTTAACGACATTGACGGACTTTACGCAAAGGTAAATCTAAACAAAAAAGTTGCATCGGTATATTCAAAAACCGCTCCCGACATTGAATTTTACAGAGAAATTGTCGAAAGAAGCGGTTATGAATTTGTAAAAGCCGAAATCAAACAATGACAGAAGGAGAAAAAAGGTGTATCTTGAAATTTCAGAACTGTTTAAAAGTTTCGGAAGCGGAAATGCAAAAGTTAATGTTTTAAACGGTGTAAATATGAGCGTTCAAAAAGGAGAAATATGTGCTGTTTTGGGACAGTCAGGCTCAGGTAAATCAACGCTTTTGAATGTAATAGGGGGGCTTTCTGAGTGCGGCAGCGGAAAAATCACGGTTGACGGGAAAGATATATCAAAACTTAATGCGTCCGAACTTTCACAATACAGAAGGGACTATTTAGGGTTTGTTTTTCAGTTTTATAACTTAGTGCCCAGCCTCACCGTCCTTGAAAACATTCAGGTTGGTGAGTATTTATCGGAAAATCCTCTTGATGTTTCGGAAATAATTGAAGTGTTGGGGCTTTCAGAATTAAAAGACCGTTTTCCGAGCGAACTTTCGGGAGGTCAGCAGCAAAGATGTTCACTTGGCAGAGCGATAGTTAAAAACCCGAAACTTCTGCTTTGCGATGAACCTACCGGGGCTCTTGACTATAAAACTTCAAAAGATATTTTAGGTCTTATAGAAAAAATAAATGAAAAATACAACACTACAATTATACTTGTAACACACAACCGTGCAATAAGCGAAATGTCGCACAAAACAGTCTATCTGAAAGACGGTGCGGTTTACAAGACCAAAATTAGTCAAAACCGCAAATTGGCAGCAGAACTGGAGTGGTAAAATGGTCTTAAACAAAAAAGTACCCAGAGATTTAAAAGAAAATTTAATCCGTAATATTGCAATGCTTCTTATAATTGTTCTTTCTATGTCCTTGGTAGTTTCCCTTTGTTCTTCTGCAGACTGCATAAAACACACAATATACAAAATGTGGAATATTTGCAATGTTGAGGATGGAAATTTTGAAACATCAACCCCTCTTTCAACAAGAAATTTAAAAAAACTTTCGGAAATTAACTGCGATATAGAAAAGAGTTTTTATTTTGACATTGATTCGGAAGGAAAAACACTCAGACTTTTTTCACCCCGAAAGAGAATTGACTTGCCGTACACCGAAAAAGGACGGCTTCCGGAAGGTCAGAACGAAATTTTTCTTGAAAAGAATTTCTGCAAAATTCACAGCCTAAACATAAACGATTTGATACAAATTTCGGGTAAAAACTACAAAGTTACGGGAATAGGATGTTTTCCTAACTACAGTTATGTAAAACAAACCCTTTCAGATGTTGTGCCTAACGATTATTTTTCAGTTGGAATTGTATCGGACAGGGATTGGGAAAGTCTTAAAGGAAACAACAAAACAGTTTACAACTACTCATATAAACTATACGGAAATACAACATCAAACGATTTAAAAGATAAAATTATCAACTTAAAATTCGATCCCGATTCGGTTTCCGATACATACATAAAAAAAATGCTGGAAAGTGAATACCAATCATCTGCAGGCGGAATTTTATCAATGTTTTCGGAAAGAAGATACAACATAAGAATAAATGACGCCGTTGATGATTCTTCAATCGGAAAACAAGCGGCTTTAGTTTCGGGTATTATACTCATTGTTCTTTTGGTTTATATGCTTTCGGTATTAGCAAGCGGAACGGTTGAAAAAGAAAGACAGGTAATAGGCACTCTTTATGCCTTGGGATACACAAAAAAAGAAATACTTTCGCACTATATGAAAATACCTATGATAATTTCTGTGCTTGGTGCGGTTTTGGGAACAGTTCTCGGATTTGCCCTTACTGATGCAATGTCATTATCTTCGTCGTCTGTTTATTCTTATCCCAAAATAATTCACATTTTCCCGTTATACCTTGTTTTTTACGGACTGGGACTTCCGACAGTTTTATGTTATATAATAAACAGAGCAGTTCTTTCAAAAAAACTTAACTTAACGCCCCTTGAAATGATGAGAGGAAAGCCTAAAAAACTGAAGCATTTTAACTTTAAACTTGATAATTTTTCTTTCCCTTCAAAATACAAAATAAGGCAGTTCTTCCGGGAACTCAATCCAAATATCACACTGTTTTTCGGCATAACGGTTTCACTTTTGCTTTTGATGTTCTCGGTTGCCTGCTACGGCAGTATAAAAAACTATTCGAACGGAATAACAAACGATGTCAATTTTTCATATATGTATGTTTTGAGAAATCCCGTTACCGACCTGCCTAAAAATTCGGTTGTCGGTTATACAAGGAGTTTTTATGTAAACTATCCGCTTTCTGAAAGCGAGATGGAAGTGACTCTTATGGGAATTGACTATGAAAATCCATACTTTCCTTTTGCTCCGTATTTAGACAATGCAACAGACAAAGTGTATATATCAAGTTCGGCAAGAATCAAATTCGGATATAAAACAGGTGACAGAATTGTTTTTAAGGACAATTCAGAAGACAAACTTTACGCATTTGAAATAGCAGGCGAGGTTAAGTACGGAAACGGTCTTTACTTCTTTATGAATATAGACGCAATGAGAAAATATTTCGTACAAAGTTATTTCAACGCTGAAAACTTAAAAAAAGGTGAAAGAATTCCCAAAAACGATGATTTTTACTACAACACGGTTTTTTCGGATAAAAAACTGAGTTTTAAACACAATATGATGCTTTCCGAAACTGTAAAAAGCGATATGAAAAAGGGTGCGGACAAGTTTATTACCCTTATGTGGGGAATGATTATTTTACTTATCGGAGTTTCGGTTATAATTTTTGTATCGGTTATGTATCTCCTTATGAAACTTGAAATTGACCGCAGTAATTTTTCGATATCTCTTTTAAAGGCATTAGGATATGATGAAAAAACTGTTAATTCTTTTTATCTTGATTCCGCATTTTATATAACCCTGGTTTCCGCCATAATCGGAATGCCGATTTGCAAAAAAATAATTGATATACTGTACCCATTCTGTATATCAAATGTAAACGCAGGGTTTGAGGCTTCAATATCACCGATTCAGTATGTATTTATAATTATTCTTATATTTGCTTCATACTTTGTCACAAGAAAAATTCTTACAATGTATTTGAAAAAGGCCGATGTAACGGAAATTCTTAAAAGCAGAGAATAAAAAATATGCACCCCAATTCATTTTGGAGTGCATATTCTTATTTCATTTTATCAAATTTAGGTTTAAGCATTGCTCTTGCGAGAAGTGCCGAAAGTATGCCTATTGCAATTCCGGCAACAACATCGCTCACAAAGTGAACATAGAGATAAAGTCTTGAAAATGCAATCATCACTGCAAGTGCAATAAAAAACCTTCCCCACTTTTTATTATACATAAAAACCGAAACGGCCGCCGCAAAAGATGCCGCAGAATGTCCCGACGGAAACGAATAGTCGGAAGGTTTTGGTATAATAAGTTCAAATCCGTTATGAGTAAAAGGCCTTGCCCTCATAAAAAGATTTTTCAAAATAATATTGCAGGACAAAAACATAATTGCGAGGGAAAGAAGCACAGTCATTCCCATTTTCCGTGTCTTTTTAAAAAACAAAAGCACAATGCCCAATACAATGAAAAGTATTCCTTTATTTCCCAGCATAGAAACTGTAGTCATTACGGTATCCAAAAATCCGCATCTTATGTTCTGAATAAAATCAAGAACCGAAAGTTCAAACTCTGTCACTTACTATCACTCCGCTCCCCCTGACCTTTACAGAAACATCTCTGACAGAATAAGGAATAAGAACTGTATCCCCTTTTTTCATAGTAATACCGTCCAATTCTATTTCACCGTCAAGGCATATTACAGATGACAGTCCGTTTAAAGTTCTTTCGCTGTCCGATACTTTCAAAACTCTAAAATACTCACATTCGGCAAGAAGTTCGTCACCGTTTGAAAGTATTACGGTTTTGTCGGCGTTGGGACTTGTTTTTTTAGTATTTGAAACATCAGCACCTTTATCTATATGAAGTTCTCTTAAATTGCCGTCCTTATCACGCCTCATAAAATCGTAAAGGCGGTATGTTGCGTCTGAATTCTGCTGAATTTCAAGCAAAAGTATTCCTTTTCCTATTGCGTGGACAGTTCCCGATTTGATAAAAAAGGTATCGCCTTTTTTCACAGGAACCAAATTAAGCATTTTCTCTATTTCGCCGTTTTGAGCCGTCTTTTTTATTTCCCCGGGAGTTGTGTCTTTATTAAAACCTATAACAAGGCTTGCTCCCGGTTCTGCTTTCAAGATATGCCACATTTCAGTTTTTCCCGAACCGTCGCCGTGCGATTTTGCATAAATGTCATCGGGATGAACCTGAACCGAAAGGCGGTCTTTGGCATCTATAAACTTTATAAGCCAGGGAAATTCGCCTTCTTTTTTCCCTATGAATGAAAACTTATCCTCTTTAAACAGTTCGGTTACGGTTTTTCCCTTGTATTCTCCGTTCATAATAACGCTTTTAAGGTCATCTCTTACTGAAAGTTCCCAACTTTCGCCGATGATTTTGTCCTTTGTTCCTTTTCCAAACTCATTAAAAATCTCGTTTCCTCCCCAAATTACGGGTTTTAAAGCAGGTGAAAGAAGCATTGGATATAGTTTCATTATTTTATTACCGCCTTATCTTTTAAAAATTCTATTGCCGTGCTAAGTTGTGTATCTTCTGTAACATAAGCCTCCTGAACAAGGTTATTAATGATTGTCTGAGTTGTAATGTCTGCCTCGCCGTAAGGATAAAGTCCGTTTATTTCCTGGAATGTTTTAACAGCCTGATGAAGCGATTCGTCATAGTAATTATCAAGCGTTCCGTTATAATATTTTAAAGCCATAAGTCTTTGCTTTATGGCAAGAACCTGTTCGCTGTCATCGCCCTTTTTGTAAATTCTGTCAAATTTAAGAGTTTCAAAATCTTCTTTTTTTGCGAGTCTTTCAAGATTCGTAACTGAAATATCCGGTGAAATTCCTGTATCTTTTATAACTGTGTCATTAGGACCGAAAAACTCGGCAACAGTTACTTTAATTCCGCCGTACTCACCTAGGCTTACCATATTTTGCATAGTTCCTTTGCCGTAGGTTTTTTCGCCTATAACAGTTGCAGTCTGATTGTCTTTTACCGCTGCTGTTAATATTTCAGATGCCGACGCAGTAGAACCGTTTACCAAAACAACGACACTTCTTTTTTTATACCTGTCGCTCTTTGTGTTTCCGTACACTTCTGTGCCTGCTTTATATTTTACTTTGCACATTACGGCGTCTTTCGGAATAAGATACGAAAGGCAGGCATAAGCCTGGTCTGTAACACCGCCGCCGTTATATCTTAAATCTATAATAATTCTGCTTATTCCCAGGTCATCAAACTCCGAAATTTTCCTGCCGAATTCTTCACCTGTCGATGAACTGAACCCGGAGATGTTGATATACCCTATATTTGAATCCAAAACCTGTGAGGAAACAGTTTCTCCTTTTACTGTATCTCTTACGATTTTGACATCAAATGTTCCTACTCTGTCTCTTTCTATGGTGAGGATAACTTCAGTTCCCTTTTCGCCCCTTATTTTGGATATACAATAGTCGGAATCAACACCTATCATATCCTCTCCGTCTACTTTAACGATTTTATCGCCCTCGGTAAGTGCCGCTTTTTCGGCAGGAGAGCCGGGCATTACTCCCGAAATAGTTATATAACCGTGTACCCTTGAAAGGTATGCCCCCATTCCGGCAAATTCGGATTCAACATTATTATAAAATTCCTGAAATTCTTCAGGGTTAAAATACATACTGTATTCATCTAATGATGTCATAACGGCATCCATTGCCTTTTCGAAACCGTCGGGTTCTTTTTCAAGATACAGTTTCATAAGTTTTCTTATTGCTTCGGTGTTGCCCATATCATAGTTATAAACTCTTTGAACATAATTAAGCACTGACTCGGCAACACCTATCTGCTCAGACTCATCTGCCGTTGTTTCCGCAAACGCACCAAGCGGAAAAGCAAGCAAAAATGCAAGCACCAGACAAAGTATTCTCTTTTTAATCATAATTCTCAGACCTTTCTTTATCAATTATCAACAATTTGTGCCTTATAGCACCTTTCAACACTGTCCTCGCTTTTTTTAACCGTGAAAACATATATTGTTTTATCAACATAATCCCTGTTTAAAGTTTCTATATCAACAGATGTGTTTTTAACATATATTTTTGCACCTTTAAAACAAGGTATTTCTATAAGTTTATCTCCATCATTTAATACAATCGTGCGGTCGGTTTTGTCCGCAATGTAAAATTTTCCCGAATAAACAGACGCGTCTTTATACTCCGAATAGTCTGAATTCTCCTCGCTGTTTCCCTTTTCAGGCTCCAAAACCGCAATTATTTTACCGTTTTTAACATAAACTTCAACATAATCAGATTTTGAAATTGCCGAACTGTCTGCCGGAAGTGTTCTTTCCTTAATAACCGGAAAATCCGAATATTTAAGGCTGGTATCCTCGGTATAATCCACCGCTTCGCCGTTTAATTTATATTCTCTCTGACTTATGAAAGAACTGTCCCCCACTTTAAAAACAGTTGTGTTTAAAATTTTGCTTCCGTCCGATTTGCTTTCGGTTACGATATCATCAACATTTCCCTTTATTACAGTATATCCGCTCTTTTCACTCCACAAATCGGCAGAATTCAGCATTATTTGTGCAAGTTGCTCACGAGTGATAAATCCGTAAGGGTCAAGCATATAATTGCTTCCGCTTATAATTCCGTTTTTAAGTGCAGTTTCAAAATAAAGGGTATGTGCCTTATTAATATACTGATAATCATTAAAATCGGTAACAAGGTTTTCTTTTTCAGCAATCGGAAGTCCCATTGCTTTGACCATCCATATTACAAGAGTTGCTCTTGTAACGGGCTTGTCCTTTTCAAAAAGACGGCTGTTATCCGGATAGTTTATATCCATCGCCGACATAAATTCATCAATAGTAATTAATTTTTTATCAACCGCCATCCTCATATATCCGTCTGCCCAACGGTCGATCTCGTTATAAAGACCGGGATTTTTAATTCTTTGGTTTGAAACGGCGTCATACATTTTTGCACATTCTTTCTCAAGTCCGGCACTTCTTAAAACAACAGCCAAGGCCTCTGTTCCGGTAACGGTGCCGTAAGGGTTAAACATTCCGTACGAACCCTTCATAAGTCCGAGTGCCGAAACAGAAAAAATCGCCGTATTTGACCAATTGTCAACAGGAAGATATGCAATATCCTGATATGTTATTTCATTCAACGCTCCGTAAAAGCCGTCTTTTCCGTCATACTCGGCTGCCGAAGCAGCACCTGACACGGCTAAAAACGCAAGCAGCAAACATAAAATTTTCTTAATTTTCATTTTGACAGTCCTTTTTGTATTTTATCATTATGCAGTTTGAAATATCGGGCATTCCTTCACCTGAAAGAATATATTCAATTTCAGCACTGCCTTCTTCCTCCGAAAAATTGCACTCGATTCTTTTTGCCAAAACATTAAAATCGAGAACCCCGTACGGAGTGTTATAATCATTTCTGTATTCGTGCCCCTCTTTAAAGACCATCATCGAATTAAACTCGCCGCTTCTCATCAAAACGGCCTCGGAATTCTCGAAAATCAATATTGCTTCGGTTTTATTTTCCGCATTGCTCCCCATATTTTCGATGTATTTAAGAGTGGTTTTTTCCGGGGTATATTCGTATTCACCGACAGTGAAAAGTTTAATTTCGTCCTCTTCACCTTCGTTGTATAAAGACTGATGGTTTATAACTTCAATAATACCTTTTTCCATATTTATTCCTTTACCTTTTCTATGTCGATTTTAACCGGTGAATCAATTTCCTCACCCAAAAACAGCCTTGCTGATTTTGCAAAATTTCTTCCGCTGTCCGATGTGTAAAATTCCATTTTTCCTTCTTTTCTGTCTGAAAGCATATCGGCCTTTGATAGCAGGCCTTTAACATAATCTGCCGCAGACTTTCCGGCGTCTGTCAAAGTAACACCGCTGCCCATAATATCTCCTATAACCTTTTTTAACAAAGGATAGTGCGTACAGCCCAAAATTAAGGTGTCAACCTCTTCTTCCTTAAGCGGTTTAAGATAATCCTCGGCAATAAGATATGTCGCCTTTTTATCTATATATCCGCTTTCTGCAAGCGGAACAAAGAGCGTGCAGGCAACGCTTAAAGTCTGTGCGTCGGGCATAAGTTTTTTGATTTCTTTTTCATATGCACCGCTTGAAATTGTGCCTTCGGTTCCGATTATCCCGATTTTGCCGTTTTTCGTCGCCTTTACAGCGTCAAGTGCCGTAGGATAAATCACCCCGGTAACCGGAACGGGGGTACTTTTTATTTTTGGAAGTCCCACCGAAGAGGCTGTTCCGCAGGCACAAATTACCGTCTTAACCGAAAAGCGGTCAAAAAAAGCAATGTCCTGTCTTGTGTATTTTTCAATAATTTCGTCCGAACGGGTGCCGTAAGGAACTCTGCCGGTATCACCGAAATATACTATATCTTCCCCCTGAAGTAATTTCTTCAGTTCTTTTACGGCGTTAAGTCCGCCAAGCCCCGAATCAAACACACCTATTGGTCTGTTATCCATTATTTGTCCTCCGATATTCCTGCAAATGAAGATATGGCACAGTCTATAAGACGGTCAACCAGTTCCCCGCCGGGTATTCCCGATTTTTCCATAAGCATTGGGTACATACTGATTCCGGTAAATCCGGGAATTGTATTTATTTCGTTCAAATAAAGTTTTCCCGTCTCTTTATGAACAAAAAAGTCAACTCTGCTCATACCTGAAAGTCCCAGGCTTATGTATGCTCTTTTGGCGGTTTCTCTTACTTCATTTGCCTGTTCTTCAGATAAAAGTGCCGGAATTAAAAGTTTTGAATCGGATTCATACTTTGCCTCAAAATCGTAAAAATCTTTTGCAGGAATAATTTCACCGGGAATTGAAACCAAAACGTCTTCTCCATTTCCCAAAACAGCACACTCAACTTCTCTTGCATCAATAAATTCTTCAACAAGTATTTTAGAATCCACTTTTGAGGCATTAATCAAATCAGTTTTAAGTTCCCGGCTGTTATGCGACTTTCCTATTCCGACAGAAGAACCGGCGTTCGCCGGCTTAATAAAAACAGGATAGTCAAACTTTTCCTCTATTTTTGACACGGTTTTTTCTATATCGTTAAGTTCCGGGGAAAATACTGTTATCCAGTCTGCCTGCGGAATGTTATAATGTTTAAAAAGTATTTTTGCCGTAGGTTTATCCATACATATTGCAGATGAAAGCATATCGGGTCCCACACAGGGGATTTTTGCAAGTGAAGAAAGTCCCTGAACAGAGCCGTCCTCGCCCAAAATTCCGTGTAAAACAGGAAATACAACATCAATATTTACAAATTCCACGCTTTCTCCATCTAAAATCACAAGGCCTGACACAGTATCGGGTGACAAAAATGCTCTTTTTAACTTCATTTTCTCCCAACTGCCGTCTTTCATCTCCTCTTTACTTCCCTCAAAAAGGAACCATTCACCGTTTTCGGTTATTCCTACTCTATAAACATTATATTTATCAAGGTTTAAAAGAGAATACACATTAGATGCCGAAACATTTGACACAGTATGCTCTGTCGACTGTCCGCCGAACAAAAGAAGAACATTTAATTTTTCCATTTATTTCCCAACTTTCTTTCAAAGATTCACAACAATACTAATCTATTTTAATATTTTATACCATATAACAAAATATTTCAACCTTTTTACCGTTTTTTTATTGTATTTACACAAAATTTCCTGTATAATAGAGTTATATTTAGACTCAGGAGGAAAATATATGGGACTTTTCAACAATTATGAGAAACCCGGAAAGGGCGTTAGAAAAGACGAAAAAAGAAAAAAAGGACCTGCCCTTTATTTTGAACTCTTATTCAGAAAATTCGGTTCATATTTTAAACTTAATCTTACTTATATGGTAACCTGCACACCGGCATTTCTCGTTCTGTTTTTTATAAGCGGTTATGTGCTGCAGGAATTAATTCAGAAAGAACAGGCTCTTGCAATTCTGCCTATCATAATTTCATTCTTTTTAACATCGCTGTTCAGTTTAAGTCCGTTTTCGTCGGGGTATTACTACATTCTGAGAAATTTTTCCGAAGAAAGACATGCCTGGCTCTTTTCCGATTTTGCTGAACAGTTTGCCAAAAACAGGTCCAAAAGTTTAATAACATTCTTTATTGACCTTTTTGCGGTTTCGGCATTCCTGATTTTTTCGAGAGTGTATATTATGTCAGCATTTTTTATATCAAAAATATTTTTTGTTCCTTACGCTGTGTTGGTTCTTGCACTTATCACATATAAGAATATGATGACTTATAAGTGGACAATGATTGTAACATTAGACCTTAATCTGAGAACAATTTACAAAAATGCGTTTTTGCTGGTTATGTGCGAACTTCCCACAACACTTAAATATATGTTCTGGGAAATCATATATTTCGGCATTTTCGGATTTCTGTTTTATCAGATTGAAATGCTCGGATTTTTGCTTTATATTTTAATCGGGATTTCGGGACTCGGTCTTATTCAGCAACTCTGTTTCTTTACACAGTTCAGAAAATACTTTTTAGGAGGAAAGACAATAAACGAAGTTTTAAATGAGAAGCAAGAAAACGAAAAAACAGAAGAATAATTGTTAAGAATTTATTAAAACTTTGTAATAAAAGGCATATAGTATTAAAAATTTCTTAAATTTCCGTAACATATATTGAAATCAGAAAAAATAATGATACAATGTAATCGAAAGGCGGGATTATTATGAAAAAATTACTATGTTTATTGCTAACACTTATTTTAGTATCGGGCAGTTTTATGTCAGTTTCGGCAGAATCGGCCCCAAAGGTTTACTTTGACGGAAAACTTATGGAATTCGATGTCAATCCAATAATAAAAAACGACAGGGTTTTGGTACCTGTAAGAGCAATATTTGAAGCACTCGGTGCTTTCGTTACATACGGAAACAATAACGTATATTCGGTTAAAGGCGACCAAAATGTTTTTTTTGAGATAGGTTCGGATAAATTTTATGTAAACGGCGAAGAAACAACTTTTGACGCTGCATCGGAACTTTTGAATGACAGAACTTTAGTTCCGCTTCGTCTTATTTCGGAAACTTATGACTGTTTTGTAAACTGGGACGACTCCTCCAAAACCGTTTTTGTAGAACCGAAAAAGGGTGAACTTGAAATAAAATCAGTATCAAACTTAGAAATGCTTAAAACTCCGAAAGGAAAAGACGGCGTTGATTTTAAAGTAAGTTATCCCATAATTACGGGTGATGATGAATTTACAAAATCAATAAACGATTCATTTAAGAAAAAAGCGGAAGATTTCAGAGCCAAGGCTGAAGAATCTCTTAAAGACGCTGACAGTTTCTTTGAAATGTCAGACATAAAAGAGCCTTACGGTTTTGAAATGAGTTACACCGTAAACACAAACAGAAAAGGTCTTTTATCAATAACCTTTAATTATTATTACAATCTTCACGGTGCTCATCCGTCGACTGTAAAAATTACTGAAAACTATGACATCAAAAATAAAAAGAAAATAGAATCGCTTGACCAGGTTTTAAAAGGAAGCAAAGACGAAATAAATGAAACTGTTTTTAATCTTTTCAAGGAAAAATTCTCACAGGAAAAAGACCTGTTTGATGCAGACAGAGAAAAGACTTTGAGGGAAAACTTGGACAATGTGAATTTCAGACTTTATAACGGAGAACTTAATCTTTACTTCCAACTTTACGATGTAATGCCATACGCTTACGGTTACCCGGAAACCAATATTGTATATAATCCGGATAAGTTTATTTTGGACCTTGGCGAAGAATGCCTTAACAAATATACATTTACATTGGATGGCAATTCTACAACAGGTTATGACTGGATTTTGGAATTTGACGATAAACTTATAGATGTTTCAAAAGATTACAAAACCGAAAATGAAAATGTTGCCGGTTCGGGCGGAACATACACTTTTAATGTTACTGCAAAGAAAAGCGGAAACGGAACTTTAACTCTTAAATATATGAGACCTTTTGAATCAAAACAGCCTCTTAAAACAAAAGTTATTAAGTTCTTTGCAGATAAAGATTTAAAAATCACATTGGTTTCGGACAGTTTAACCGAAAACTGATATCTGAAAGGAAATGTTTTTACCTTTCCTTTTCGAAGTCTGTCATTGCGTCGATAAACCTCTCGACACGATGAAGGGAATGTTTTTACATTCCCTTTTTTCTTTGATTTTTATCGAAATCTATTGAAAAATATTTTATAAAGTGTTACAATAAGTTGGTGTGTGTAAAACCGCACAAATTTAATACAAAGGTTGTGAAGTTAATGGTAAGAGCAGTAGTAGGTGCTAACTGGGGCGACGAGGGTAAAGGTAAAATTACTGATTTACTCGCGAAAGACGCCGATATTGTAATAAGATTCCAGGGCGGTGCAAATGCCGGCCATACAATCGTGAACGAATACGGAAAATTTGCACTTCATCTTCTTCCGTCAGGCTCATTTAATCAGAATGTAACAAATATGATCGGCAACGGTGTTGCACTTGATATACCAAAACTTTTTAAAGAAATAAATGATGTTAAAGAAAAAGGTGTGCCTGTTCCTAAAATTGTTGTTTCGGAAAGAACACAGGTTTTGATGCCTTATCATGTACTTCTCGATACATATGAGGAAGAAAGGCTTTCAGACAGGAAATTTGGTTCGACAAAGTCCGGAATTGCACCTTTCTATTCGGATAAGTTTGCAAAAATAGGTTTTCAGGTTTGGGAACTTTTGCAAGATGATGATAAACTTTATGAAAAAGTTAAAAATGTACTTGAAATCAAAAATCTCATAATCGAATGTGTTTATCACAAACCCAAAATTGATGTTGATGAACTTTTTGAAACATTGAAAGAATACAGAGAGATGATTCGTCCGTATGTTGTAAATTCTGTTGAATTTATGCACAACGCCTTAAAAGAAGGTAAAAATATTCTTCTGGAGGGACAGCTCGGAACATTAAAAGACCCGGACTTCGGTATTTATCCCTTTACAACATCATCTCACACAATTGCAGGTTACGGTGCCTGCGGTGCTTGTATTCCGCCGTATGAAATCAAAGAGATAATAACTGTTGTTAAGGCTTATTCTTCGGCAGTAGGTGCAGGTGCGTTTGTTTCCGAAATATTCGGAGATGAGGCAGATGAACTCAGAAGACGGGGCGGCGACGGCGGCGAATTCGGTGCAACAACCGGAAGACCCAGAAGAATGGGTTGGTTTGACTGCGTTGCTTCACGCTATGGCTGTATGGTTCAGGGAACAACAAAAGTTGCTTTTACAGTTCTTGATGTTTTGGGTTATCTTGACGAAATCCCTGTTTGCGTAGGATACGAAATAGACGGAGTTGTTACAGACAAATTCCCGACAACAGATAAACTTAATATTGCAAAACCTGTTTTTGTTAAGCTTCCGGGTTGGAAATGCGATATAAGAGGAACTAAAAAATACGAAGATTTGCCTGAAAACTGCAGAAAATATGTTGAATTCGTAGAAGAAAAAATCGGTTATCCAATCGGCATAGTTTCAGTAGGCCCGGGCAGAGATGAAATAATCTACCGTTAATTTTTATGAAAATCTACCGCTACAGGTTTGACAAGGACACAGATTATTATATTAAATTAAGCCTTGAGGATTATACGGGAAAAAGTTTTCCTTTTGAAATTGAAAGAACAACGCTCGGAAAACCAACCGTTAAAAACTTTCCCGGTCTTTTTGTTGGGGCAGCCCATACCAAAGACACAATTTTGGTTGGTGTTTCCGATAATAATTTCGGTATAGACGCCGAATTTTCAAACAGAGAAATACCAAACAAGGTTATAGATTATGCCTTTACCAAAGAAGAACTTTTAAACGATAAACCGCTTGATCTTTGGGTTAAAAAAGAAGCATATGTTAAATTTATGGGAAGCACAATGCTTAATATCAAAAATATTGATATTACAACATTTAAAGGCAGTTTTAAGAAGTTGGCCTTCCCCGACCTCATTGCATATGTTTATGAAGAATAGAAAAAATCCTCCGTGATCAAAACACGGAGGATTTTTTGGTTTTATCATAAGTATTATCTTAAGTACCGGCATAACCGCATTAAAATTTTACTCTACTTTTTTATTGCAATACCGGCCTTTCGGATTTGTTCCGTATTTGTTGATACATGGGTCGCTTTCTGTTACCAAAAACAACAATACTGCAAACACACCGTATGGAATTAAGCCTACCAACAACCACCAACCCGATCTCCCGGTGTCATGCAGTCTGCGAACGGTTAGCGATAATCTCGGTATAAATGTTATAATACAGTATATCAAATAGACAAATTTATACATTATGCCTAATCTTTCTGTTTCAGACGCTGTTAAAAAATCATACTCGTAGCCAAAATAACCGAGAAAAATAAAAATTATCATATAGGCGACAATTATTATAATGTCTAAAAGAGTTGCATAAAAAAATTCACTTCTTCTGCTGCGGCCTTTAAAGTTGTCAAACTTATAAAACATATCAATATATGCGGAAATTAAATTGTACTTCTTGACTTTATTAATATACGGCAGTGAAGTTTTATTATCGTTTGTATTTTCCATTATGTATCTCTCCTTTACCTTAAGATACCATAATTTTACAAAAAAGTCAAGGAAAAAAATATAAAAAAATCCCCCGTACTTTAAGCACGGGGTTAGTTTTATACAATTATTATTCTTTATCAGGACCTGCTGAAACAAGTGCTTTACCAGCCGGATTTTCTTCGTATTTTGCGAAGTTTTTAATAAATCTTGATGCAAGATCTTTTGCCTTTGTTTCCCATTCCGATGCGTCTTTGTAAGTATCTCTTGGGTCAAGAATATTTGAATCCACGCCCGGAAGTTCTGTAGGAACTTCAAAATTGAAGTAAGGAATTTTCTTTGTAGGAGCATTTAAAATATCTCCGTTTAAGATAGCGTCGATAATTCCTCTTGTATCTTTGATTGAAATTCTCTTCCCTGTTCCGTTCCAACCTGTGTTTACGAGATATGCTTTAGCACCGCTCTTTTCCATTTTCTTAACGAGTTCTTCTGCATATTTTGTCGGGTGAAGTTCCAGGAATGCCTGACCGAAACAAGCCGAGAATGTCGGAGTAGGTTCTGTTATTCCTCTCTCAGTACCTGCAAGTTTTGCTGTAAATCCCGAAAGGAAGTAATACTGTGTCTGTTCCGGAGTCAAAACAGAAACCGGAGGCAATACACCGAATGCGTCTGCTGAAAGGAATATTACATTTTTAGCGTCCGGTGCTGCAGAAACAGGGCGAACTATGTTATTGATATGATTGATAGGATAAGAAACACGGGTATTTTCCGTTACGCTCTTGTCATCGAAATCAATTTTTCCGTTTTCGTCAAGAGTTACATTTTCAAGAAGTGCGTTTCTCTTGATTGCATTATAAATATCAGGTTCTGAATCTTTATCAAGATTGATAACTTTTGCATAGCAGCCGCCTTCAAAATTGAATACGCCGTTATCGTCCCAACCGTGTTCATCATCACCGATTAAAAGTCTTTTAGGATCTGTTGAAAGTGTTGTTTTGCCTGTTCCCGAAAGACCGAAGAAAATAGCGGTATTTTTGCCGTCTAAATCTGTGTTTGCCGAACAGTGCATCGAAGCAATACCTTTAAGAGGCAAATAGTAGTTCATCATTGAGAACATACCCTTTTTCATTTCACCGCCGTACCATGTGTTTACAATAACCTGTTCACGGCTTGTGATATTAAACATTACTGCAGTTTCGGAGTTAAGTCCGAGTTCTTTGTAATTCTCAACTTTTGCTTTTGAAGCATTGTAAACAATAAAATCAGGTTCAAAGTTTTCAAGTTCTTCTGTAGTCGGCTGAATGAACATATTTTTAACAAAATGTGCCTGCCAAGCAACTTCAACAATAAATCTTATTGCCATACGGGTGTCATGGTTTGCACCGCAGAAAGCGTCAACAACAAAAAGTCTTTTGTTTGAAAGTTCTTTGATTGCAAGATCCTTTACTGCGTCCCATGCTTCTTTTGAAGCCGGGTGATTGTCGTTTTTGTATTCTTCTGAAGTCCACCAAACGGTGTCTTTTGAATTTTCATCCATAACAATAAATTTGTCTTTAGGTGAACGGCCTGTATAAACACCTGTCATAACATTAACGGCACCGAGTTCACTTTCCTGACCTTTTTCAAAGCCTTCAAGGTCTTTTTTAGTTTCTTCTTCAAACAAAAGTTCATAAGAAGGATTGTAAACAACCTCAGTAGTGCCTGTGATACCATACTTTGTCAAATCGATTTTTGCCATACTAACTCTCTCCTCTACTAAAATATAAAGAGCCTGAAAAACAAGCTTTTTTAACTTTTGCAAAATGGAGCAACATCAAATTTACCCCACTATTAATTATACATAAAA
>CAKSDT010000008.1 GCA_934446135.1 uncultured Clostridia bacterium | reverse complement strand
TGGGCGGTACTTTGTGTAAGATTGGCAGTCCATTATTAAGTTTTTTATTATGTTCCCTTTGTACACCGTTGCAACAGTATCTGAATTAAAATCAGTACCAACATCAAAAGTAACACTGTCTATTAAAATATCATTTTCCTTAGTTGTAAATGTAAAAGTTGATGCAGTGTTGTACTTGTTATTAAATGCTTTTGTATTTCCCAAACCTTCAACTTTCCAGTAATACTTATCAGCTGCCGGAAGTGAAGAAATATCAATTTCACAACTTGGTATGTCAGTAATTGTCTGTACAGCATTTGCAAAACTTTCGCTTGAAGAAACAGATACTCTATAATAGTTTGATATTCCTGAATCTCTCCACTTAAATGTTATTACATTCGATGTTTCTGCAGCGTTAACATATCCGGTTGGAGTTATTGCAGTAATCATCTTAAACGGAATTCTCTCTTTTTCGTTAAATGAATCCGTAAGTCCCATTTTATCAAACGGAGGTGCGACAAATGCCGGAATCGTAGTTGAATTTGTATATGTCTCTCCTGTTCTCTTGAGATTCTCATCATATTTTGATTCAATCGATGAATCAACCTTTTCTGTCATAACACTGAATATCTCAGCATTATCATTAAAGTTAAGATTGTTATTTGCTAAATCTACAAATCCCGGATCATGGTCAAATATAACATTTGTAGACCTTCCGGCAAGCCTTATATGATACTGATTTATCGAATCGGTATCAAAGTTTGTAGGTTGTCCTTCATATCTGTAATAAACATTATTTGCATAATATGAATCGTATGATGTTCTCAAATAAACTTCTCTCGGTGTAATAACATGAGCGTTAAGATCTCTGTTTTCCTGTTCGAACTGATTTTGTATAATTCTTGCATTATCAGCATAGAACTTGAGAGTCGGATACCTTCTCTGCCATGCTTCACTTCCGTAAACAAGATCATCAATATAAGAATTCAGTTCTTTATAGTAGTTTTTAGCCCAAAGTCTGCTGACACCGTTGGTAAATTCCGATGATATTCCGATATTATAATAATTATCTGCCGAAGTTCTGTCTCTGTAACTTAACGGAGCCAGATAATTAAATTCATCTCTTATGTAATAACCGGTAGTCTGTTCTCCTCCGATTATAACATTGTTAAAGAATACATTTTCATTACCATTATGTGAATAAAGTCCTGCCGGTACATTTTTAATTATGTTTCCGTAGCCATAGTTGTCACTGCCTGTATCATCAAAGTAAATGCCTGTAAGACCTCTTACAGTGGTGGTCTTTGAAAGGTCATGAACATAATTGTAACGGATATGGTTACCTCTGTTAGTTCTGCTTCCTCCTATATAAATACCTGCTGAATCCCAAGTATTTGTCGGTCCACCTGTAACTTCATTGTATTCTATTATACACTCTTGAATATCGCCTGTTCCAATCGGTGCAAAACTCGAACTTGTTACAAGATTGTGCGATACTATTATACCAACGCCGTTTATTGCAACACCTGATGAAGATGTTTCAAGCGGACACCTGTAAGTATAACAATTCTGCATAAAGTTCCTTGTAGGCGTTAGATTTTTCTTCTGTTCCTCATTGTGATTGAAGGCAACTGCTCTTCCGTTATTGTTCTTCATTGTAGAGTGCATAACACCGTTTCTTCTGCCGCCTGTAATAACTATGCCGTTACCGCCCAAATCACTGATTTCACAGTTCTGGATAATATTCTGATAACCGCCCTCTATAACTATTCCGTTTGCCGGTGAGTATCTTATATTTACACCGTTAATTACAATATTGCTTGTGTTTTTAAGAGAAATAACAGGTTTTGTTCCTGCATAAATCACAAGATTGGTCATCTTAGTGTTGCTCGGCGGATAAAAATACATAAGTTCATTTTCATTGTCTATGTAAAATTCGCCCGGACTGTCAAGTTCTTCCAAAACATTAAAGTAGAAATAATTTATAAATTTATTTGTTGCTTCTCCGGAATTGTTAACAGGTGTTTTCAATGCACCCATACCGGAATATCCGTCAAGTTTAATTGTGTTATAATTCTTATTCTCATTGAGACCTATACTCTTAACTCTCATTGTGTTAACAGTATAGTCATTAATAATATGACCTTTTATCCACACTTTTTCAGGTTCTTCCCATGAAAGCGGTCTGGTATTTGTATCAGGATAGAACTTACCGTGGTCAATTTTAAATTCAGTATACATCCATTCGGGATTTTGCTGTTTGCCTGCTGCAATTTCCTCTGCAGATTTATTCAATGTAACAAGACCCGGATTTACTATTTCACCGATATAAACATTTGAAGCGTCAGGCCATCTTGCAACATTCATTCTCTCGCCGTTGCTGAAGAAAGCAACATCAGCAGGTTTTGTGTTCTTTAATATCTGTTTATCTTTGATTCCCAAATCATCAAAACTTGCAACCCTTACATCTTCTCTGACATTTTCGTTAAGTCTTTTCAGAACCTGATGGTCTGTAACTTTCTTGAACGCAGAGTAATTTAAGTTATTACCTGTCGATATATATACTTTTTCATTGTTATACGATGAGATAATGAGCGGTTTTTCATTTGTCTGTCCGCCGTTATCATCTTTGCCATATGTTCCGTCAATACTTAATGTATCGTCGAGATAATATTCTCCGCCTCTCAAATAAATAACAACACCCGAAGAAGTTCCGAAATTACGGTTTCTTAATTCGATTGCTTTTCTTATTGTTTTCAGAGGTTTCGAGAAACTTCCGCTATTTGCATCGTTTCCGTTAGGCGATACAAAAAGTTCATAATCTCCGCCGATTTCTACCGGCTCTACAACCTTTATTTCATCCGGTAATTCGTTTACTGCCTGCTCAAACCTTTCTTTAGTTGTTCCTGTAAGTGCCGGATATACTTCATCAAGTTCAAAATCTATGTCAAGTACATCCCCTCTTTCAGTTTCAACAAATGTCTTCTGAGGTTCAAGTTCTCTTCTGTATATTTCAAGTCCGTCAGAAAAGACGCTGAGTGTACTTTTTTCCGAAACATCAGTATTAAATGTGTACCCCTTCTTTCCGTTAGGTGATACAATATATCCCAAACGATCTGTTTGTAAAACAGCAATATGAACAACTGCACTGTCTGCCTGGCTGTCAGATGTACCTCTTACCATCTTTACAGTTACTTTATCATTCTTATTCTGAACAATTCTTCCGTTGATGTTTATATTTCCGTTTTCCGTATTAATCCATATTTTATTAAACTCAGACGAAGTATTTGATGCCGGATTAAGTTTTCTTTTTAATGTAATATCTCCGCATTGAACAACAAACATATACATCTTATTTAAGTTTTCAAGTTCAAAATCAAAGTCAATATCGCCTTGTCCATTTACAGTTTGAACAGAAGTAAATTCAACTGCATTTTCATAATTCGCGTCATTAAGGTCCCCAATATCATATCCATCATTCAGAACAAAAAGTGCCGCATTGTTTCCCGCAAACACAGATGAAAGATCAAGATGTAATTTTAATCTGTTATTATCACTTTTTATAACAACCGAAGCATTCGCTGATACACATAGCGAAAGAAGCATACTAATTGCTATAAACACCGAAATAACCCTTTTCATTATATATTCCCCCTGTTTGTTAGTATCTCACGGGACAGATTATACTGTCCCGGTGAGTTACTTTAAAATTAGTGCAAATTGCATTAAGTCAAACATAGAAATTGTCATTTAAAAATCAATTCTGTCATCCTGTCCCAACGACTCAAGAGTAGGTATCTCCGGTAGTTGTTCATCCTTCTTGGCAGTAGGTCGGAAGTTTACATTTCCATTTGCCGGATTAAGCATAAACTGGAACACACCGTCATTTAAGTTAGGATTGGTATCAATATAACTGAACAAGACTTCATCGTCTAATTTATAATAACACCACATACCCTCTCCGGTCAGTACCTGACCTATTTCGATTTCGTACCAAACACCCGGTTTCATAACCTGCATGTCATTCTGTTTTGATCTTACTATTCTTGAATTTCCGTTTCTTACAACCTGAAGTTCAATTTGTGAAGGCTGAATAACATAGAAGTATCTTGTACGGGAATACTGATCCCAATGTGTTGTAGTACCCCACCAATCAGAATACGAATCCATCATCATCTGGAATCTGTAAATCGAACGGAATTTTGTCTTTTGTTTCCTTTCAACAAGTCCGGTACCATGTTGTGATCCCAATGTAAGCGTTCCTGTTTTTGCATCATAAATCTTTGTAAACTGGTCTGTAGCAGGTGTTTGCCATTCGTCCGGCTTGAATGTCAAGTCTGTAAATCCATATATCTCTTTCTGTCTTAATCCGATAGTTTCACTCTGCAACTCTTCGACCATCGCAAGTACCTGTTTTTGAGATTCAGGATTTCTTGTAATATTTTTTGCCTTATCTATAACTTTCTTAAGTGCCGCTCTGGTACCCGAAGCATACTGTCCGCCCTTATTGCCTTCAACTATCGCATCATAAATAGTAGTTGCAGACTCTATTGCTTCGTCCAAGGCAGCAGTGTTTATTCTAATAACCTCAGCAGCCTCTTCTTCTGTCATAGTAGTAAATGAAAAAACTTCCGACTTAAGAGGTGTTGGGTCAACACTCTTACAAAGTGTTGTTGCCGTTACTCTCCAATAGAATGTCTTACCGTATTCCTTGAGGTCAACAGTTGCGTATTCATATTCATCAGTTTTATCATACACAACATTCTTAAAATCTTTATCTGTTGCAATCTCAAGTCTGTAGCGATTTGCCCACGGAACATCGGTCCACATAAACTCAACATTTGTAGCAAGTTGTGTTCCTTTATCACCGTTTACAGGAGAGAATGCAAATATTTCTCCGTACTGTCCGAGATACGGCCGAACTTTCATATAATCTTCACCGATTATAAGTCCCATTTTATCAAAAGGAATTTCTTCCCAACCGGGAACATTTTTCTGAATTTCATTGTCCGGTTTAAGATTGAAATTGTAATTTTTAACATCTACAAACGGATCGGTTTCGCAAGTATAGTTTGTTTCCAATCCTTCTGTAGTATCGTTTGTATCAGACTCATAGTAAACGAACTTACCGCCATTTAATGCTGAAACATTCTGAGCATAATAGAAGTCTTTAGGTGCTGTAATATCATTATACTCATCATTTCTGACCCAACCCGGTTTAGAATGGTCTGCTATAACTTTCTTTACTTTGTCAACCCATACAGCGTAGTGAGGAAATCTTGCCCTTACTGCCGCCGTATCCGCAAATGAATTATTATTATACTGTTTAACATTAATGAGGTCATAGGATTTACCCCACATATTAAGTGAGTTTGTAGCAGCCCAGGCATCAGTTCCGTGCATATTCACGCTTATATTGTTGTATATAACATTTTGTCTGCCGCCGTGTGAAAAATATCCTGCCGGTGCATTATATGAAATATTACCGTATGCCATATTGTCTGAAGCCATAACATCAAGATAGATTGTTCTTGTAAGTGTATTCTTAGAATTTGGAAGAACATCATGCAAGAAGTTGTACCTTATCTGATTGGACATCATTCCTGTTGCTACTTCTCCACCGCCGTAAGTGCAACCGGAGTCAAGTTGGTATTTAGGACTGGCAACAAATTCATTATATTCAATAACTGAATCTATTCCCATCGTTCCTGCACCTGTAGCATATCCGTTTGTATAAAGATTATGGCTCATAACACCGCCTATATCACCAAACGATGTCATAGAGTTAAGCATTTGGTCTTTGTTTCCGTGAATTGCACAGTTTTGAATAAAGTTGTTGTTCGGTTCGTATGTATCATGATTTCTTCCCGAAACATACATTGATCTGTTTCCGAACTTCATAAGTGTGCAACTGGTAAGTCCGCATCTTCTTGAATTTTTAACTTCTATTTCGTTTGCACCGAAATTCTGGAAGTTACATCTTTGAACAACCACATCATCGCAATTATTAATAAGAACCGCCTGAGAATTTCCGGCTTCAAAATCAATATTATTAAATACTATATTGGCACAAGCGTCCATCTGAATCAGCGGTTTGTTATTCGGGAATGTTGCAAGGAATATTCTCGAATCATTATTAAGTTCACCGATTGGATAAAGATACAGTTGCATATTTTTTCTGTCTATATAATATTCTCCCGGGAAATTAAGTTCCTCAAAAACATTATAGTAGAAGAAATCAGCACCCGTTCTTGCACCGTAAGAAGATTTTGTTCCGTTTGAATTAAAAGCACGCTTTTCCTGGTCTATAGTAATATTTGTATAAACCTGATTCCATTCGTAATAAAATCCGCCTCTTACTCTTATGTCATCCTCCTGCTTCCATGTCAAAGGTTCAGCATCGGAAACAAATCCGATTGTAAATCCTCTGCCGTCATCAGTTTCACCGGCAAGCGGTCCCTGATCTATAACCTTTTCAACTTTAGCATATGTAAAGTTAGGATATCTGGCAAGTGTGCAGTTTTCACCGTTCATAAACAGATTAGCACCGTTAAAAGCACCGTTAAATGGCTGTATCGTATTGATTTTAAGAGATTTCAGGTCTACAACCTTAACCTTATCCCTAACCTGCGGATCCAGTCTTTTTAACCTTTCATTGTTAGTTATTTTTGAAAATTTAGAAGCAGGTATTCTGGTACCTCCGATAAAAGTAACCTTTTCATCGTTATACGCCGATATGAAAATCGGATTCCTGCTTGTACCTTTAAGATTGCTTAACGAAAGAGTATCAGAATACTCATAAACACCGCCTCTTAAATATATAACAATGCCGTTTTTAACCTTAAAATCACCCGTAAGTGCAACTGCCTTTTTCAAAGTCTTTACAGGTTTCTCAAAAGAACCGTCATTGTCATCGCTGCCGTCAGGAGAAACATATATTTCGCCTTTTCCGGTAGGTTTAAGCACTTTTACCACATTAAGTTCGTTCGGAATTTCCGCTTTTCTTGATAAAAATCTTTCTTTGGTTGTATTTCCAGCAACGGGTTTATAAGATTCAGGCATACCAAGATTTACTAATCTTCCGGTATCGGCTTCCTCTGAATTTGTTTTATCTGCTTCATATACCTCTGCATTTATGCTTTTAACTGTAAATGCTGAATGAAATCCTCTTACACCTATTTTACCTGTCTGGATAGGAGCGGAATCAGTTAATTCTATATAATTTGTTCCGTCAACGGAAATACTGAATCTGCCTCCGTTTGCAAATACTTCAAGTTCAAAAGGTGTACCGTACTTAAAGTCATACATACTTTCTTTAAGAACTGAATACAATCCCCCGCCCTGTTTTTTCAAAAGAACAATTTTATCTGTTGAAAAGCAAAACTGAAGAAGATAGTGTGCATCTTCACTATATCTCAAATATATTCCGGCATAATCACCGTTTTTAGGTGTGATCTGAGTGTTTAACTTAAATTTCTTGAAACCTGATTTGTTGCTTATCAAGGCTGAAGGTTTCAAATATTCTTTCATATTATTGAAACACAGTCCGTCAGCACTATTTGTAGAAAATCCCTTTCCATCTGCCTCCGTCCATTTTAAAAGTCCGGTTGCAAAATTATCACTGAAAGTTGAAATAACTGTCCCGTTTGAGGATACGGCGGAAGCCGTATCCTCTGCAAATACTGCACAGGGCATTGCTAGTATCATTGACAAAATCAGCAATAAGGATATTATTCTATTCTTTTTTATTTCCAATATTATCCCTCATTTCTTTTTGCACTGTCAACAACGCTTAAATTTAAAATTCCATTCTTGTTGTTTGATTTAATGATTCAAAAGTAGGTATCTCAGGAAGTGTTGTGTCTGTGTTCTGCGACGGTCTGATGCTTACATTACCGTTATTCGGGTTAAGCATAAACTGGAAGTGTCCTTCTGTTGTACTTGGCTTATCATCTATGAAACTAAATACCTGTTTGCCGTCAACTGCCATATAACACCACATACCATCTTCTGTCATAACCTGACCGATTTCATATTCCTGCCATGTATTATCTTTGATATACTCGCCATTATTCTGAGTTGTCTGAATAATCGCCGATTTACCGCCACGGGCAATCTGAAGTTCTATCTGTTCAGGCTTCATAACATAGAAGTATCTTGAACGAACCGCAGGATCCCAATGGGTTGTAATACCCCACCAGTTTTTGAAATTCTCTATCTTCATTTGGAATCTGTAAATTTTTCTCCACTTTGTATAAAGTTGGCATTCAACATTCTGTGTTGCATTCTGTGCTCCGAAAGTGAGTGTTTCTGTTGAAGGATCATAATTCTGAACAAACTGGTTTGTTGCCGGTCCTACCCACATACTGTTTGCTGTTGTGAGGTTTGTATAACCGTAAACTTCACCGGTCTTTAAAGTATTCATTGCTCTTGAAATCAATTCAATCTGATCATCAACCTGTTTCTGAGAAGTCGGATTTTTGGCAATCCTCTGTGCCTTGCGGATTACATCGTAGAAGTTTGCAGTAATATCTTCATTAATTTCATCAGGATCAGTCTGATTCATTGTTTCAACCGCAAGATCGATTTTTTCTGCTAATTCACCCGTAACAATCTTTTCATGTTTTGCAACTTCCTCTTCCGTCATAGTTGTAAACGAGAAAACTTCTGACTTAAGAGGTGTTGGATCAACACTCTTGCAAAGTGTATAAGCAGTTACTCTCCAGTAGAAAGTTTTACCCGCTTCTTTAAGGTCTACAGTTGCATATTCATATTCGTCTACCTCATCATAAACCACGTTATCAAAATCAGGATCTGTTGCAACTTCAAGTCTGTAACGGTTTGCCCAGATAACATCAGTCCACATAAACTGAACCTTGTCGGGATACTGAATACTCTTTTCTCCCTGTGCAGGTGAGAATGGGAATATTTCACCAAATTGACCCATATACGGACGAACTTTCATATAGTCTTCACCGATCATAAGTCCTATTTTGTCAAACGGAATCTCTTCGAATCCTTCAACATTTTTAGTAATCTCATTATCGTCTTTCAGATTGAAGTTCTGATTCTTTGAATCCACAAACGGATCTTCTTCGCAGGTATAATTGGTTTCCAAACCTTCTGTCTGATCCCAATCTACAGATTTTTCATAGGTAAATACACCTCCGCCTAATGCACTTACATTGTTTGCTACATAGAAGTTCTCAGGAGCGACAACTTCATTGTATTCGTCATTTCTTACCCAACCGGACGGATTTTTATTATAATCAGCCACAACTTTCGTAACATTCAAGAGCCATTTATAATAAGACGGCCATCTGTTTTTTACAGCATTGGTAGTATACTTAGCCCAATCCATACTCTGCCAGTTTCTCTTTGTTATTACACTCTCGGGATTATACATATTCCTTGAGTTTGCAAAAGCAAAGTCATTAGCAGCATTAAGGTTTATAGACACATTATTGTAATACGCAATATCTCTTCCGCCGTGTGAAAAGAATCCTGCGGGAGTTTTATACATAATATTGCCGTATACCATACAGTCTGATGCCATCTCATCAAGATACAACGCTCTTGTAAGGGAGTTGGTTGATTTAGGCAGTATATCGTGAACATAGTAATATCTGATATGGACTGCTCTTGCACCGATTACACCGGCTGTATATGTACCTCCTGAATCGTACTGGTATTTTGGTGCTGCACAAATTTCGTTATATTCGTAAACGCTCTCTGCACCGCCTGTACCTATACCGGTAGCATAACCGTTGCTCATAAGGCAATGTGACTGAACCTCGCCAACACCTGTAAACGATGTTGTAGAATGAAGCACCTGATCCTTGTTACCGTTTATTGCACAGTTCATAAGGAAGTTGTTCATCGGCTGAATATCGCTGTAATTTACTCCTGTTCCTGTGTAAAATGCTCTGTCTCCGAATTTTATCATAACCGACGATAAAATACCGCAGCGTTTTGAATTCGTTATAACAACCTCATTTGAGCCGAAATTCTGAAATACGCTGTTCTGGAAAACAACATCTTCAGATTCCTTTATCTGAACCGCCTCATTTGTTCCTGCCTCAAAGTTTATGTTATTGAACACTATATTTGAGCACCCATTAACTTCGATAAGCGGTACACCTTTTTCAAGAACAGAAAGATAAATTTGAGAATCTTCATTCAGATCCCCTATTGGATAGAAATAGAGTTTCATATTATCTCTGTCAATATAATACTCGCCCGGGAAGTTAAGATCATCGAAAACATTATAGAAGTAGAAATCTGCACCCGTTTTAACACCGTAAGGTGAATTTGCCTTACCGGAATTCATTGTTGAGTTTCCTATGTTAAAAGAAACATTTGCATAAACCTGATTCCATTCATAATAGAATCCGCCTCGTACCCAAATATCCCCGTCGTCTTTCCATGTAAGAGGTTCATCATCTTTGATAAATCCGATTGTAAAACCTCTGCCGTCATTTTTATCTCCCTGAAGAGGTCCTTGATCAACAACTTTTTCAACTTTACAATATCCTACATTCGGATATCTTGCAAGAGTACAGGTATTACCGTCCATATAAAGCGATGTTCCGAAAAACTGTCCATTTATAGCCGGAATATTCTTAACACCTGCTGCTTTAAGATCTATTACTTTGATTTTATCCCTTATGGTTTCATCAAGTCTTGCATATCTGTTTTTATCAGTTACCTTTTCAAACTTGTCATAACCAAGTTTGTATCCGCCTATAAATACTGCTTTTTCATCTTTGTATCCTGAAATAAATATAGGAGCGTTTGCACTTCCCTTAATGCTTGTAAGAGAAAGAACCGATGTTGATTCATAAACACCTTCTCTAAGCCATATAACAACACCTTTTGTAACGTCACCCTGTAATGCAAGTTTTACTGCAGCAGGTATTGTTTTAAGAGGCTTATCTATTGTGCCGTCGTTTGAATCATTACCCTCTGTAGGTGATACAAATATTTCTGTTTTGCCCTTAACTTCAAAGTTTTTAAGAACCTTAATTTCATCACCAAGTTCTTTTCTTCTTGTTTCAAACCTCTCCTTAGTAGTTGAATCATAAGGCAACGCTTTATATGATTTCGGCATACCGAGGTCTACAAGTTGTGATTTTGTTTCATTGCTAGGGTCGTCAGCACTTGCTTCATACATTTCAGCAGATATTTTCTTTACTGCAAATACAGAATGAAAACCTCTGATTCCTATATTGCCAGAGTATATCGATTTGGTATCTGCACAATTAATGCTTGTAGTACCATCCATCGAAATGACAAAATCGTCACCCTTTGCAACTATTGAAACATTAAAAGGTGTTCCATATTTGTAAGTGAATTTGCTTTCCTGCAAAACTGTATAAAGTCCGCCGTTGCTTTTCTTAAGAAGTGCTACTTTGTTTGTTGAAAAGTAAAACTGCAAAAGATAGTGATAATCTTCACTCTCATATCTTAAATAAATGCCGGCATAGTCGCCATTTTTTGGTGTAATTTCCGCATCTAATTTAAAATCAGCAATACCGTTTTTAACAGATGTTATAGTAGCCGGCTGCATATACTCTTTCATATTGTTAAACAAAAGACCGTCTGACGGATTAGCAGAAAATCCTTTAGAACCGGATTTGTTCCAATCAGCCAAACCGTTCGAAAAATCTTCCGAAAAAGTATCAACAATATTAGTGCCGTCTGAAGACACGGCAACAGCCGTATCTTCAGCAAAGACAGCACAAGGCAAGGATAACACCATTGACAAAACCAGAAGCATAGCAACTATTGATTTATTAATTCTCAATCAGTCCCCCACCTTTCATTATTCTTTATCATAGATTATAACTGTCTGCAAAGTTCCGTAATATGCTCTGTAAAACGCTTTATCGCATTCAGTTCCAACATTAACATAAGTCTTCAAATCCTGTGCGGATATTGTGGTTACTTTATTTGAAGCCTGATCATATCTTAAATATACAGCACCCTGATTGTTAAACGAACCGCCGTAGATTTTAAGATTAAGATCTTTTGCCTGAAGTCTTGGTATCTGATTAGGTTCAACAGATGAAACCTGGAAAAGATTATCCTTGTAATTATAAACCGTATCGTATGCAATTCTTACAGTTGCACGCCACTGATCTAAAGATGCAGTTGTCGATGAAAAATATCCCATTTTAACATTGCCGTTTTCGTCCTGAGACTGCTTGTTTGCATCGTATACTACTTTATAACTGTCAGCAGTAAGTTTTCCGTCTGCACCCAAAAGATACAAAATCAAATCGCCCTTTTCAATCTTACCTTTATATGAAATTTCGCCGGTTTCTTCAAATTCAATATCTGTAGGGTCTTTTGTATAAACCTCATTCGGAACACCGTTTACATTAATTGTAACCTTATAAATAATTTCATCTTTGTCCTTATCGTAAGCCTGTGAAACACCTGTTACTATACCAAATTTATTACTTTGAATGTTTGGTTCAAATTTCAAATTCTGTGACGCTTCACAAACAAAAACATCAGCTGTAAGACTTGTTTTAACCTCAGCAGAATCTCCTACACAATATGCAGTAAGATTTACTTCTTTGTTATCAACAAGACCGGTTCTTGTCACAATAGATGCCTTTTCAGGATCAAATTCCTCATTTGTATCAGGAACATTGAATATAACTGAATCTGAAGCAACACCTATATCACCGCTGAACGCAATGGATCTTGAAAAATATCTTTTTGTTCCGCTTACATCAAGTTTAACAATAGATTCGCTTTCTCTCTGTCCTTCATAACAGGTATCCACCCAATAAACCATATTATCATCGTCAAGTTTAATTCTTATAAGCGGTGAAACCTTGTCGCCGTTAATATCACGAATACCTCTGTCAAGTGCTGTTAACATTTCATTGTAATCTTTATACTTGACACCGTCAATTGTAACTTTTTGAGCAAGTTTATAATCCTTATAGATGCCACGGCTTGTAAACATTTTTATTGTAAGTGTATCTGTAAGTCTTTTTGAATCCACACCATATACATTTACATAACCAAATATCACATCGTCATTTGACAAACTGTTTGATTTTACATAAGCAACATTGCCGAAAACATCGAAGTAGAATGTTCCTGTCGTGCCTGCGGTTGCAAGATACTCAACATCCTGACCGTTTTTCTTTGGATATACAATTTTGAATTCACCGCCGGAAACTACAATTTTATCAGTAGTCTTTTCCGAAACGGTACCAGTGATTGATTTCTTGCTCACTTTGATGTCATACATCTTTCCGTCAAGACTCTTTGCAACAGAAAGTATTGCGTATTCGCCAAAGTCACTCAATGAAACACTTTCTCCTTTTTCATCCGAAAGAGTGTAAGTCAAACTCTTTGAACTAAGGTCAATTTTAGGCTGACTTACAGAAGTTTGTGAATACATAATCTTATCGGTCGGATTAACTGAACCAACACCAAAAGTTTCATAGTCAGAAACACTTACAATGTCAAAATAATCGTCACCGTCATTGTCAATAAGTGTTATAACACCGAGTTCCGGTTTGAGCAAATCAATGTAAGTTTTTCCTTCAGGAAGAAGATTTGAATCATAAGCCTTGCCGTTATAAATAAGTTTATGTTCTGAACTTACACTCGCTTCGAGTTCGTTATCTTCATCAGTTTCATCAATATAGTAAGTATAAAGATATCCACCGTCAGTTTCAGTTTCAAGTTTAACTATGTATGACGGATTAATCTTAACAACATTATTTCTGTTTTCTATCTGACAAAGAGAAACAACTTCATAATACCCGGTTTCTGCATTTTCCTTATAGTAAACATCTGCTTTTTTGCCCAAAGCGTCCGCTTTAAAAGCGTCGCTGCATTTCAAGGTGATTTCGTTTGTTCCATCATACTGAACAGAAATTTCATCTTTTAATATAGAAGATTCCCCATAGAGTGAAGTCATACCGTCATCTGAAATTGTGCCGGATACTGTAGCAATATTATGTCTCTTATAGAGAAGTGTTTCTTTCTTGTTACCGTCAGGTCTGCCGTCAATTTCATTATAGTCTGAAATATCAGCATTGAAGGCGTTGTAAATAAGATTATATGCCTCTGCATAAGTGAATTTATCAGAATAAGAAAAACCTACTCTGTTTAAAAGTTTTTTATCCTGTGCAGCAGCAAAATAACTGCCTTTGTTTTGTGCAAGATAATCATAACCCATTATTTTAACAAGTATAATCAAGGCGTGTTCGGGTTCGATATATGAAAACGGTTCAAAGTGTGTAGAATCAGTTCCCTTTACAAATCCCATTTTACACAAGAGTTGAACTGCTGAGTAAGAATCTTCCTCGCTTGTTATATCGACGAAAGGAATTTCATCTTCTACGATTTCAGACGGTTCTCCGAGATAAACAAGTTTTGAAGCCATTTTAGCAAAATCTGCTCTTGAAACAGGTTCTGCCAAGTCAATTTCAGCATCAGGATCATAGATACCAAAATCCTGAAGAAATTTTAAAACTTCTTCATTCGCAGTAGTTGTTGCACCGACAGATGTCGGTGTAACAACCATAACTGACAATACCATTGATAAGGCAATAACAAATGAAAGTAATTTATTGAGTTTTTTCATTATTTATTACCTCCGACCAAAGAATAAATAAGTTTTGCAGCCTGTGCCCTTGTAGCATTTTCATTAGGAGCAAAGAGATTGTCTCCCATACCTGAAATCATACCCTCGCCTGCAAGATAAGAAACTGCTTCTTTTGCATAATCCGCAATCTGATAATCATCAGCAAAAGTCTTTTTCTGTGTAAATACTTTTCCTTTTGCTTTCGCTGCTCTGTAGAGCATTACAGCAAGATCCTGTCTTGAAATGTTCATTCCTACACCGAATTCTGTTTCGCTTATACCAGAAACAAATCCGCTGTTTTTAGCAGATGCTATATAAGAATCATACCATTCTCCCGAGTTTGCATCATTAAATGCCGGTTTAGCACTCGAATTATACATTTCAGTAGCAAGAACAATCATTTTTGCAAATGCTTCTCTTGTTAATGTAGCATCGGGTTCAAACATTCTGTCACCTACACCTGCAACAATTTTCTTTTCAGCAAGTGCATTAATAGCATCTACTGCCCATGAAACATTTTTCAAGTCATCAAAATATTTTGAAGTTTTATCATCATTTTTATCAATAATAGGAGTTACATCACGCTCATTGGTACCGCCGCCAATGCCACTACCTCCTCCGATGCCGCCACCGTTGCCTCCTCCGGTCTGACCGTTGTTGGCATATTCTGTAACAAGACGGTTAAATTCAACTAAAAATGAATTCATATCAGTATAAGATTTTTTAATTGCCTTTAATATCTCACTCTTTTCGGCATTTGTAACCTTTGATGAATTATTATAGTTTGCAAGGTCTGCCGACGCAAGTATTGAGGAATATTTTGAATTATTGAGTGCATTTGAAATATCACTTGATGTTCCCGATTTAAGAATACCTAAAAACTCTGTCTGAAGTTTTGAAGTATTATAAGCATCAAAAAATCTTGTTAGTTTTTGTTCAAGCGTCATAGTTGATGAAATTGATGCTGATTTTAAATTGTCGAGAAGCATTGTTTCATAACCTGCAACCGCTGACACATCAAATACATTTCCGTTTAATCCGATTGAATACTGATATTCCGTTAAATCGTTAACCGTTTTTGTGGCAATATTATTAAGAAATACATCCACATCATCAGCATCATAGTATTTGAAATTTTTATCTGTTTTTGTTCCGTCTTCAGATACAGCAAAGAGTTTAAGTGTATTTGAAGAATCCATTCCGTTAACAGAAAATGTTTTTTCAAACTTTCCTTCTGAATCAGCATTTAAAACATCTGTATATTTCTTTGTAACCGTTTCAAAGTTTGTATCATCAAGTTCAGTACCTTCGATAAGAAATACTGAAGTATTAAGTACTTTGTCTAACACACCGGTATTACCGGATATGCATACTTTAGCATTTGGAGTATCAACTACGCGCACATCATCAAGAGTTACTGCTCCGGCAGTTAAGGAAAATGCCAAAATTAACAGTACGCATATTATACTCATTATAGAAATTTTTTTCATATTGTCCTCCTTGAATCAGAACTTTGTTCCCGGGAGAGTTTAACACTCTCCCGAAAACCGTATAATACTACTTATTCAGAAACCACAAGCGGTAACTGCAACGGACTCAAATCTCTCTTGAACGAGAACACTTTAATATAAGAAACATCATTCTTATTTACGCCTGTTACAGTAAGTTCTCTGTCAGAACCGTCCCACAATGTGATTCCGGAGCCTAAAAATTTATCGTTTGCATCGTATGCAGCAAGCATTACAAACACATTGTTTGCCGCCCCCTGAGCATTATTAGGCTCAAATGTGACTGTTAAAGCATTTCCAGCCGAGTTCCATACTTTAGTTGAAAGTGAATCAATATTGAATCCTGCAGATTTAGATGTTTTAAATGTTGTTTCAACAATACCTTCTGTTGCTGCATACTCTTCAAACTGAACACCCTGTGCTATCTCAACAGTATAACTTGTATTATATTCAAGGATTGAACTGTTGAATATTAAATTCATAGTTTTGTAACCAATCAATTTATTATCACTGTTATACTGCTTGCTTGACTCATCCAATACTACACTGTAATCAGAAGACGATATTGCAACACCGTTTTTCTTGATTGTTATCATTTTAGTAATATCAAAATTTTTGGTTGCACCTTTTACCGGAAGAGTAAAGTCAATCGGTATCACAGTTGAGGTTGGGTCAACATTATCAAGTGAAAATTCATTACCCAAAGAATCAATGTGATTTGTAAGTGCAAATACAGGAACTCTTGTTACTTTAAGATTATCAATATAGTACGGAAGTGCTTTATTTGTACCGTTAGCACCGTTTGAACTTGTACCGAGTTCAACATAGAGATCTTTGAGTGTGTCTGTCAAGTTTGTTTTAATATATCTTGTTGTATAATCATTTCCTGAACCTATGCAATACTGCATTGTGCCTTCAGAAGGATCGATTATAGTTTTTACTGTTGTCCACTTAGTATCATATTTAGCACTTGAAACATTGTTTACTCTGCTGTTATTAGCATCCATATTCTTAAGACTGTCTTTGTCTTTTGCAGTGTACTGAAGTCTGAGTTCTGAGTTACCTGCAAGCCACCATTTATAATATGTTTCGCTGCTTGAATCTCTCGGTGAAAGGAAGTGATCAGAGAAACCTGTTTCGGTAGAATCGCTCTGCGAAAGTCCCCAGAGATAATCAAATGTTATATAAATCTTTGTTCCTTTAACAGGTGTGTCATTCAATTCCCTTGTATAAATGATTGTTGTTCCTAAAGTACCGTCCGGTTTTTGATACTGTTCACCTGTGAGGCAAAGAACTTTGTTTTCACCGTCTTCGTCCAACGGGTCTATAACAATTTTTGCAGGAACAGTCGGGTTAGATGTTGTTTTCCAATTGTTAAGTTCATCCATATCATCAAAAGTAATAAGTTCAGTAACATCAACTAATTTACCTGTTGATTTTGATGTTGAAACTGTTTTTTCTTCATCATAACCCTTTGTCATTGAAAGGCCGTAAAGGTCTGTAATCGAATCTAAAATCTGATATTTAATTTCATTATTAAAGCCAAGTTCAGTTTCAAATGTAACAAAGAATGACTGGTATCCGTTATCTTTGCTGAATGTGCTTGTAACTTTGTAATCAAACGAACCGCTTCCGTTTTCATCATAACAAATAAGTTCTCTGCCGTTTTTATAGATTTTAAAGTTATCTTTAAAGTCCTGAAGTTGAACAAATGTAGATACACCGAATTCAAGTTGTTTTGGTCCGCCCGTTATATTTGAGTTCGAAAGTGTGAATGTAAGAGGAACTGCTTTAGACTTAAATGATACTTCATCATTTCCGTTGTATTCGTTTCCGTACATATCCTTCATACCATGTTCTAATGATATAGAATAAGTGTTACCTGAACCTAAAATACCATCGTTTTCACCCGGAACTTTATCATTTTCAAGATAAATAGAATATGTTACATTATCTTCAGACTCTTTAATGCTATAATCACCTTCATAAATGTTATCAGGATTTAATCCAACCAACTTAAGCGTTACACCGTTTCTCTTTATAACTACATTTTTTGAAAACTCGTCATAAGAAACCGGGGTTTTGAGTCTAACTTCAAACAGTCCGTCATAACTTGCAACCTCTGTTACCGTTGAAGGTGAAACAAGTTTTGCTATTCCCGCTTCAGGAGTTGCAGATGTAAATTTAAAGGCAGGTTCTGAAGTTCTTACAAGTGACTGATTATATTCGTCTTTGAAACCGTCTTTAAAGTCAAAATTATATATCGTTCCAAATCCCAACTCATTTTTCGTATAAATTGTAGCAGTAAGACCGTCTTCGCTTACAGAAACCGAATCAACTTCTACTTCATAATTTCCTTTTTTGAACACAAAGTTATCTTTAAGATTATTCTTTGTTACTCTTGTCGTAAATGTAATTTTGAAACTCTTGTCATAGGTATTAACTGTAACACCGTCAGCAGGCAAAACATTTAATACTTTAAACTCTACCACCTGAGTTGTAAATGTATCATCAATTTCATTTTCGATTGCCTGGCCGTAAATATCCTTAAGATTTGCTGACTTAACAGTTATTGTTTTGCCCGGGCCAAATCTTTCGCTTAATTTGATAACAACTATTGAGCCCTCTCCGTTAGGAGTAATCGTCACTGTATAGTTACTGTTTGTAACTTTAACACCGTCTTTTTCGATTTCCAATGCTGCTCTTAAAGAAGTTTCATCAACAGGATTTGTAAATTCATATATAATTTCATCCGAATTTATTGCCACATTTGCATCTTTAATAGGCTCTGTTCTTGTTCCTGAAAATGCAACCGGAAGTGTTTCAAAGGAACCTGTCACATCAGCGTTAAGTCTATGAATATCTTTATTTGATGACATATTATAGAATTTGTCAGTAAGTCCCTCCATTAATCTATATGAATATGTCTTTGAAGCACCAAACGGTTTATTAAGTTTAACAGTTGCAGTTAAACCGTCTAATGAATATTCAACTGTGTACTGATTCTGATTTACAAATTCATCACCCATTTTGAGTGTAAAGTAGTTTTTAAATTCACTTTGATTTACAGGTGAATTAAATGTAAATGTAATAGTGTTGTCAGAAGGTGAAATACCTGTTGCTCCATTTACAGGTGCAGAACTTACAAAATTGAAAGTTACTTCACCCGATGTCTTAAATTTAAATATTCCGTCATCAATATAAGCACCGTACTCATCTTTGATTTCGGGATTAAACTTAATTTTATAAACCGTATCAAATGAGGCGTCAGCATATACAACCGAAAGTGTCTTGTTGTCATTCTTAAGTGATGCTGAAATTTTGCCTGAAGGCAAAACATTTCCTTCTGAATCCATAAGTGTTACTGCATTGGCAGCGTCAAATGTTGAAGCATCAATTGCTCCGGCAAAACTGAATTCAAAAGCACTCGGTGCAACATTTTCTAAAGTTGCATCTTTGCCTATTGCTGTATATTCTGATGGTGCAAACACTGTTCCGATTTTCATAACTGTCAAATCATCAAAATAGTATGATGCTTCAACGCCGTTATCTCTATCTGCAGCAACTGATTTAAGCATCAAAGACTTAAATGTATCTGCATATGATAAATTGTTAAAATACCTTGTAACTGTTGAACCTCCGGGATTGTATAAAGTAATTGACTTGTCATTAAGATTAATAATATACTTTACAGTAGTCCAATTAAGCAAAGGCCAAAAAGCAGTGTCAAATGTGCCGGTTGCTCCTCCCGGTGTTGCAGCCGTATTATAAAGTCTTAGTTTTGAATGTCCGCCTGCCTGGAGATATTCCGAAGAATTATTTGCTGTATCGGTAAGAACCATACAAGGTGACGGTATTCCGGCAGATGTCTGATTACCTGAAGTTGCACCTGAGTACCATCTGAATTTGAAACTTACCATAATCTGTTTTGAAGTTGAGTTATTATCAGCAACATCAAAATCTCTGAAGAGGCTATATGCTCCGTCTTCATATTTGTTTGAAGTAACCTTAAGTACCTTATTGTCCGGGTTATCAGGATCCGTTACAATCTGAGGTGCAACAGTCGCATTACCTACTGTTCTCCAGTTAGAAGAAAGACCGTTTTCAAAGTCATCAAACAAATACTGTTCTGTACTTGTTTTAACAACTTGTGTCGAAAGTGTTACGGGTTCTGCAACGTCTAAAGTTATTTGATACACCTGATTCAATCCCAATACATCATTAAATCTGATAGTAAGAATATTTTCGCTGTCGATTCCGGTTATTGTATATGCAGTAAATTCGTTACCTCCTTTTGTAATCGAGATCAATTCATTAAGCGAGTCTATGCCTGTATTTGTATTAATCTTAACTTTAACAACAGTTGTATCACCAGGTACATCCGTAGATGATGCAGGTTCTACCAATGTAATCTGTGTCGGTTTTGTTTCAGTTACAAAATTAATTTCACCGAGTTCCGAATACGGTGTGCCTGAAACATCAGTAAATCCGTTTTGGAAACTGTACTTAAACTTATTGTTATAGCCAAACTTTTCATTAAATTTAACTGTAATAAGTTTTCCTTTATCATCAACTGAAACTGTATAATCCTGATTAATATTAAGAATTTTATATTGCTTAAGCAATGTATCATATTTCGAAATGTCAAAATACTTTTCAAATGATGCCTTTGTTACAGCAGTTGAAGACTCAAATATCAAAGTATCTGCAAGTGCTGAAACATATTCTGCGTCCGGAATATATTCAAACTCCCTATCAGTAAGGGTTTGACCTAACAAATCTGTGAAGCCAGCAGAAATCACAAAGTTATAAGAGTTAAGATTAGCCCCCTGTGTTGTAGATGTTATTACAAATCCCTCTGCATTTTTTGGAGTAACTGTAACTTCATTATTTGTATATGAAACATCATAATTTGCAGTTTCTACTCCATTTTTCAAAACTTTCAACGCAGACTTAAAATCGTTAACATCTATCTTTGTTGTAAAGTTAAATTTTGCCGATCCGCCTGTGAAATTGAATGTGCAATTAAACGGTTTAGCAGGTGTTGTAAATGAATCATTAAAGTCGTTTGCAAGACCGCTTACTGCCTGAGCATATTTTGGTATCGGCTTAATGTCTTTCGAAATCTTAATTTCATAAGTGTTATTAACGCCTAAAACACGGTTGAATTTAATTTCAATGTTAGTTTCTGATAAATTAGAAAGTGTATATTCAGAAGCATTTAATATACTGCCATTCTTATAAATTTCTAATTTGCTCGAAAGATCCGATGCGTTAGTCGGTATACTGAATTCAGCAACAACGCTATCAGCATAAACATCTATGCTGCCTTCAGACTTTGGAACTGAAACCGTTACAACATAATCAGGCAAACCTTCTGTTGTAAAGTCAAACTGGTATGCTGAAGCCAATGTGTTACCATAAATATTTTTAAGGGTTGTAAGCACAGTCGCAGTGTACTGTGTAATGTAGTCTAAATCGCCCCAAACTACATTTAATACAGTATCATTTTCTGATTTTGTAATTAATTCAGCAGGTGTTCCGTTTAACTCAAACGCCGATTTAATTTCATCAGCCGTGCCCGAAATCGGTGTATTGAATGTAATTTTAACCCCTTCGAACATCTTAATATCTGTTCTAACTACATTTGTCACTTCCAAAGGACTCTCAACGATTGCTTTTGCCGCATTGTATTTTGCAAGAGCATCGGAGGTTAAACCTTCTTCGTATGAAGAAATAAGTCCGCTTATCTTTGCTTCTTCAAGTTTTGCAACCAAAGCATCATAATCAGATTTGCTTGGGTATGTACCAACAAGTCTGTTTGCAAGAACTGTTGTTTCTGCCAAGAAAGATTCAAGAGCAAGTGCTTTCCAGCCGTTATCTCTTCCATTAGCGTCATATCCTCTTTCAACTGCCGAATCAATTGTAAGTTTTATAGAATTATACAAACTTTCTTTTGCAACTGCATCAGTTTCTGCTTTATATGAAGAAATCGCATTTTTTAAAACAGCATCGAGTTCATTAAATGAATATTCCACTTCATATATTCCCACAAGGTCTGCAAATACATAAGTGTGACTGGTTGCGTTGCCGCTGGCAATACCGTCTGCAATACCGTTTATGTTTTTGAAGTTTTCTCTCTTAGCATCTGTATTTTCACCACTCACATGAAGTGAAATCTTTGATGCAGGCTTTGAAGCGTCAGTGCTTACATCGGCATATTGAACGCTATATTCACCGGTTCCGCCTGCTTCTGTACCTGTTAAAAACTTATTAGAAGCAGTTTTATTGCCAACAGGAATAGGAGTACAATTGCCTGTCGATGACTTTGTGCCATCACCGTATACAACTATTGCACCGGCACCAAATTTGTTTGTTGTATGAGCATTCATTACAACAGTGATACCTTTGATAAATTTTCCTGAAAGATTAAAGGTCTTTGTACCCTCTTTCGCACTGTACGCTTCAAGGCTTACAGCATCTTTATACGAACTATCACTTCCCTGGTCCAATGTCGGAAGAAGACCATTGGCATTATAGTAAACTCCGTTTTTAGAAAATACCTGATTGCCAAAAGTATCATCAACTGCAACACCATTCAGTGCATTAATTAACGAATTAAGCGACGCTCCGCCAACATTTCTGTGTGAAACATTTGCACTCACGCCAGATCCGTCAGTTATAAACATTTTGTGGTTTTTAGCTGATGTAGGTGTGTCGTTTATATTACTCCCCTTAATTGTTGATGAAATATCAACAAGAGAAGCATATGGGGTTGTGTTATAATCAACACCTGCAGCACTTACTGTCATAGGAACAATGGCAAATGTTGACATAACCATAGACAATATCAATGCAAGTGCTAAAAATTTTGAAATTCGAGTATTCAATCCCTTCACTCCTTAAAGTAATATTTGTAAATTAGCCCAAATTTTTATACTCTTCTCTTAACTTCACAATAGGCGGAGTAAACCTAGAGAATACTCCACCCACTGTCATAGTCTAAATCGATTATTTATTGTTTTTTCTGAATTCGTCAACCTGTCTCTGATATTCAGCAACAACTTTATCTCCGCCTGCTTTCTTAATTTCAGAAACAAGTGTCTTATAAGCACCGCTTATATCTTTTGTAGCATATCCGATTGCATACTGGTTAATCGTATTATTAACCTGTGTAAGTTCTGTCTGGATTGCATCTGTGTTGTAAACAAGACCAAGATTCTTAGACTTGATTGCATTCTCGTTTGCCTCTACAATCTTTTCTCTTACATCAGCATCCTGATACTTAAAGAGATAAGCGTGTGTTGTATTTCCGAATTTCCAGGAAGCATTCGGGTCATAACCTGAATTTTCAACCTTTTCAACTCTGTCGTTGGAATCAAGGTTGTAGTGTTTACCTTCTATACCGTAGCAAAGAAGATTGTAAACTTCATCGTTTTCATTTACAAGTTGTAAGAATTTAAGTGCTTCTTCCGGATGCTTTGAAGTTCTTGAAATACCATTTTCTGTTGCAACAACTGTATTTGTGTGCATATATGGTGTCCAAGGACTTGCAACAACATATTCTGTTCCGAGTGTCTGAGTAAGTTCTGCTGAAACGCCCGGTGCCCAACCGCAGTTTACTACAGCAAATTTACCTGCTTTATACATTGCGGCATCGTCAGTGTTTGTATCAATATCTTTTCTAAAGAAGCCTCTTTCATACCAGTCATGTCTTCTCTGATAGAATTCTTCTCCGCCTGCCAATGCTTTAAATACAACTTTACCTGTATCCTTTGTTACATAAACAGGACCGTTTGAACCTTCCATATTTTCTTCATAATATGCCCACATTTGTCTCATAGGAATATAATCAGGTTCTTTATCTTTGATAACCTGTAAGTATTCAGCAAGTTTGTCAAGTGATTTAGCAAGTTCTTCCTTGTCATATCCATACTTATCAAGAAGGTCTTTTCTGAATCCTAAAGTTGAATACTGGCAAAGAATTTGGATATTTGGCACTGCGTAAATTTTTCCGTCAACCTTTGCTGCCTGCCATACATAATCAGGAATAAGTTCCTTATAAAGTTTTGGAGCAACTTTAGGAAGCATATCGGTAAGATCTGTAAGACCGCCGAGTTTAACAACTTCATCAGTTCTTAAGCAATAGCCAACAAAAACGATATCCATCTCTGTCTGTGATGCCATCATCATTTTCATTCTTTCGCCGTATGCTGAGTTATCAATAAACTGAACATCAACTTTTACGCCGATTTCTTTTTCAGAAATTTCATTAACTTTATCCATAACAGATGCTATATCTGCCTGTTTGTCACCGGGGAGGTACCATGTAATGGTAACAGGACCGTCCGTTGACGCCTCTTTTTTGCCACAGCCTGCAAAACTGAAAATCATTATTGCGGCCAAGCACAAACATAATAACTTTTTCATAATTAATCTCCTCTTCATTATATAAATTTTTAATGACTACTTAATTGAGGTTTTTCTACATATATAATATATGGTAAAATTAACCCTTAACCGAACCTACAGTAAGACCCTTTACAAAGTATTTCTGGAAGAACGGAAATACCAAAAGTGCAGGACCCATAACAATAACTGCCATTGCCATTTTGTAAGTTTCTGTAGGAATCTGTGTAATATCAACCATATTTGAGAAAGATTCCTGTGAATTTAGTATAAGTTCAATCTCTTTCATAATTTTCTGAAGCAGATATTGAAGCGAGTACAAATTCTGATTGTTTATGTAAAGCATTGATTCATACCAACTGTTCCACTTATTTAAGAAACACATAAGTGCCATTGTTGCTAAACAAGGTTTGGAAAGCGGAATAACCATCTGAATAAATATTCTGAATTCACTTGCACCGTCTATAAGTGCAGATTCAAATATTGCATTCGGTATTCCCTGGAAAAACGAACGAATCATAAATACTGTCCAAGGTGACACCAAAGCCGGTACAATGTATACCCAAATAGTATCCTGCAAATGCAAATACTGTGTTATCAATATGTATGTAGGAACAAGACCGCCGCCAAAAAGACAGGTAAAGTACAAATAGAAATTAATAAACGTTCTTCCTTTAAGTCCCTTCTTTGAAAGCGGGTATGCAATAAGTGCATTTAAAAATGTATTAAGCACCATAACTGTAAACGAGAATATAATAGTAACCTTATAAGCATTTAATATAAGTTTTGGTGTTTTAAATGCAAATTGGTAACCCGACCAATCAATATGTTTCGGTATCATCTGATAACCAATTTCCATAATATCATTTTCCGACGAAACAGAAACTGCAAATACCAGCCATATAGGTGTTATAATAATCAACGCTCCTATGATAAGCAAGGCAACAAGCACAATCTGTCCAACTACTGATTTTTGTTTCATAAATTATTTACCCTCCTATCAATTAGAACAATGAATTTGCCGGATCGACTTTTCTTACAATTCCGTTAGTAATCATAACCATACAGAAACCTACTATGGACTGTAAAAGACCTATTGCGGTAGACGAACCGTATCTTGCCTGTTCTCTCATAGTTCTGTACACATATGTATCAATAACATCAGTCACATCATAGAGAGCACCCTGATCTCTTGTTACCTGGTAGAACAATCCAAAATCAGCCCTGAAGATAGCGCCGATTTTATTGATAGTAAGTATTGTTATGATAGGCAAAATAGTAGGAACATAAATGTTAAGAATTACCTTCAGTTTGCCGGCTCCGTCGATCTGTGCTGCTTCAATAAGCGACTTATCAACGCCCATAAGAGCCGCGTAATAGATAATGCAATCCATACCGGTGTGTTTCCACAAAGAAACAATCAGCAATATGAGTGGCCACCAATTTGCCATTTCCTTACCATACCAGTTGAGTCCATCACCGCCAAAACTTCTGATCATAGAATTTATGAAGCCGTAAGATGGGTTTAAAAACGCATACGCAAGAGCCGCAACAACAACCCACGAAAGGAAGTTTGGCATTATGTATATGGTCTGGAACACTTTAACCATTCTTCTGCTTGAAACTTCAAAGAAAAGAATAGCCAAAACAACTGCGGCTGTAGTACATACTATAATAAACATAAAGTTAAGAGTTATAGTATTTCTCGTTATCTTAACGAAGTCACCCGATTTCAGGAAAAACATTATGTTATCAAGTCCCACAAATTTGCTATGCAAAATTCCGGTATCAAATCTGTAATCCTGAAATGCAATAACAAGTCCCACAAACGGTATGTAATTGAATACAAATACCAAAAGCATCGGGATTACGCACATAAGGTAAAGCTGCAAATTATTGCCCGACAACTTTCTCTTTTTTGGGATTACCACCACGCCGGTTTCGTCGACACACTTTCCTAAATTTTGTTTTTTACTTGCTGTCACAATACCACCACTCTATCTATTATTTTATATGTTAATTGTAACATAGTTTAAAATCAATAACAATATATCATTTTTGCTATTTGGAATATCATTTTTGCTAACTTTTTCAATTGGTGTTGCTTTTTCAAATTATTATGTTAAAATTGTTTATAGACATAATATGTATGATAAAATGTAATAATAATAGTGTATTTTAAATAATTGTGGTGATACAAAATGTATAAATTAATCATTATTGATGATGAAAAAATAATACTCGATAATTTATCAAAAGCCATTAAATGGTCTAATTACGGATTTGAACTTTCAGCAACTTTTTCAGTTTCACAGCAAGCAATTGACTACTTGAAAAAGCATCCGGTAGATCTAGTTATTACAGATATAAAAATGCCTGAGATAAGCGGCCTTGATATTGAAAAAATTATTCACGAAAACTATCCTGACATTTATTGTGTAATTTTAACCGCTTATAATGAATTTGAATTTGCAAAAGAGGCTATAAGGCTGGATGTTAAAGACTATCTTTCAAAACCTATTAGTTTTAAGGAACTTGAAAACACGCTTACAACATTAAAAATCAAACTTGATGATGAACTTAACAATAAGACTATTATTAAAGAATTATCTTACTTTAAAATTCAAAAAACACTTAACGAATATTTGCAAAGCCCTGTTTGTTCTTTAAGCACATTATGTGACAAAATGGCTAATTTGGGAATACCTGTATCCGTTTTTGAAAATTATGTATGCAGAGTCCAGGTTGAATTTGAAGATTTTCAAGAATACCTTTTAAATACTTGGGCACATGGAAAAGAAAAATTTTACAGTGCTTTTAACAGAATCTCAAGTTATGAAAATCTGTATTTTATTCCGCTTTCTTATGATTATGATAAAATAGATGCGATAATACTGACCGAAGGGTCAAATGAAAACAATATTTACCTTGTAATTGAAAAGTACAAAGAATATTTGGTTTCACAGTCGTTTGAAATATTAAATATAATAACAAACATTTATTCAACAGGATTATACAAAAATATCGACGATTTTAAATCTGCCAATATTTCAAACAATATTATCTAAGATAATTCAAAGGAAATCACTTCCCTTGTACTTTCCGGAAACGAAAAAGCCGCGTTTGAATTTTTAAATCAACTCCTTAAAGATTCTGAAATTGAATATATAAAAACATTTGCACATGCTTCTGTCAATGAAATTTCCAAAGCTGTTCACATTGATATAAAGAACATTTTGCCTCATGACACGGACAGCATTGACAAAATTAATACAAAAACAAAATTCAAAGAGTTGTTTTCTAAACTGATTTATTCTGCTTTAAAAAAAGGCTACGAGCCAAAATATTCAGGATATGACGCTTTGGAGGCTGCCAAAAGTTATATTAATGAACATTACTCAGAAAATGTTACCCTTACAGATGTTGCAAATCATGTGGCATTTTCGCCATCACACTTTAGCAGATACTTTCAAAAAGAAACTGGTCTGAATTGTATAAACTATCTAAACAAGGTCAGAATAGAAAAAGCAACAGAACTATTGGTCAACACAAGATTTAAGGTGCATGAA